>NZ_JAOWDG010000049.1:0-19926 GCF_030334745.1 Citrobacter sp. Cb080
CCACTGTTCGTCCATTTCCGCGCAGACGATGACGTCACTGCCCGGCTGTATGCGCGAGGTTACCGACTGCGGCCTGAGTTTTTTAAATGGCGGAAAATCGTGTTGAGGCCAACGCCCATAATGCGGGCGGTTGCCCGGCATCCAACGCCATTCATGGCCATATCAATGATTTTCTGGTGCGTACCGGGTTGAGAAGCGGTGTAAGTGAACTGCAGTTGCCATGTTTTACGGCAGTGAGAGCAGAGATAGCGCTGATGTCCGGCAGTGCTTTTGCCGTTACGCACCACCCCGTCAGTAGCTGAACAGGAGGGACAGCTGATAGAAACAGAAGCCACTGGAGCACCTCAAAAACACCATCATACACTAAATCAGTAAGTTGGCAGCATCACCGCCCGTGAGAAGTTAATTAAAGGTGCTAAAGCGCTTGGTCATAATATAAGAGTGGAAACCCAGGGGACTATCGGCACGGAAAACGAACTGCTGACAGAGGACATTTCTGCTGCTGATGTCGTGATTCTTGCTGTGGATGTAAAAATAAAAGGGGAGGAACGATTTTTAAATAAACGTATTGTGCGAGTGAAAACTGAAATTGTCATAAAGTCGCCCATTCAGTTTCTTGAAAAGGTCGAAAAATCATTAGTTAATAATAACCAGTAGCGATCCCCATTCTGGAGGGATTTCACATGAGTGAAAATAAAATTCCGCTATCTCAGGAAATAAAAAGACATTTATTAACGGGGATTTCGTGGATGATCCCGTTAATTGTTGCCGCCGGGATCTGTATTGCTCTCGGGCAAATACTTGGCGGTACTAACGTGGGTGAAAAAACAGGAACCATACCCTGGATGCTCAACCAGATTGGCGGCTGGGGGATGGGGTTAATCGTACCGCTGATTAGCGCGGCGATTGCGTACTCTATTGCTGACCGCCCCGGATTCGCACCGGGTCTGATTGTCGGCTTTGTCTGCGGTGAAATTCATACCGGTTTTATCGGCGGGATGCTGGGCGGTTTTCTGGTCGGTTATACCGTCCTGCTGCTCAAGCGCTATATCCGTTTGCCGCAGTCGATGCAGGGGTTGATGCCCATCATGGTGCTGCCGGTACTGAGTACCGTCATTGGCGGCCTGTTGATGATGACGCTCATTGGCAAACCGATAGCCTGGCTGCAGGACGCGTTGATTCATCTGCTGGAGTCCATGCAGGGCGGGTCACGCTTTTTAATGGGGGCCATCCTTGGCGCAATGGCGACATTCGACTTTGGCGGACCGGTGAATAAAACCATGTCGCTATTTGCTGACGGCATGTTGGTCAGCGGCGTGTACGGTCCGGAAGCGGTGAAGTTTGTCGGTTCGATAATCCCTCCGTTCGGCATTACGCTCTCCTTTTTGCTGACGCGTCACAAGTACACCCGTGCGGAGCGCGAGGCGCTGAAAGCGGCATTCCCGATGGGGATCTGCATGATTACCGAAGGGGTCATTCCCATTGCGGCGCGCGACCTGCTGCGCGTGGTGGGGTCCTGCGTGGTGGCCTCGGCGATAGCGGGCGGTCTGATTATGGTGTGGGGCGTCGAAAGCCCGGTACCGCACGGCGGCATGTTCGTGGTCCCGCTCTTTACACATCCGCTACTGTTTTGCCTGGCGCTGGGGATCGGCACGGTGATTTGCGGCGTCATGCTGTCGTTGTGGAAGAAGCCGGTGACCGAACGTGACGAAGAGTTTGATGAACTTAGCGATCAAAAGCTGAAAGACGAAGAGATCACCTTCACCCTGGAATAACCGGAGGCCGTATGTTTGCCGATATGAAAAGCATGGTGACGAAAGCCTGGCGCGAGCAGTACGCGCTGCTGGCCATCAACTGTATGAACCTGGAAAGCGCCCGTGCGGCGGTGCGGGTGGCTGAGAAACACCGTGCGCCCATCATTCTGAATCTGTATCAGGGGCATCTGGTCCATTTTCCTGCACCGATAGCGGTGGCGGTCGTCAAAACGCTGGCAGAGGAAGCGTCGATACCGGTCGCGCTGGCGCTGGATCATGGAAAGGACCCAGTACGCATTCGCCAGGCTTTTCGCGCCGGATTCAGCGGGTTAATGATCGACGCCTCTGCCTTTGCGCTGGAGGAGAACATTCGCCAGACCCGGGCGGTGGTCGAGCTCGCGGCCAGCGTTTCTCTGTGCGTGGAAGGTGAGCTGGGGCATCTGGCCGACGCCCCGCGCTATGATCACGCAGCTAACGCTGATTTGATGACCCAGGCCGCCGATGTGGAGCCCTTTATCCAACAGACCGGTATCGATTTACTGGCGGTCTCGGTCGGCACGGCACATGGTATGTACGCGCCCGGTGTCATACCCGCCATTGATTTCCAGCGACTGGAGGAAATTGCCCGTTTATCAACGGTGCCGCTGGCACTGCATGGCGGCAGCGGGACGCCGTTTGACCAGCTACAGCGCTGCCCGACGTTTGGCGTCGCCAAGATAAACGTTGGCGCGGCGGTTTTCGAAGCCGGAAAGGCTGCACTACTGCATACCCTGTGTCGCGACACATCCGGTGAACTCGTTGATGCCCTGGCCCTGATGGAGCAGGCCTGCGAGGAAGCCATTATTCCGTACCTGCAGGCCAGCGGCGCTATCGACAAAGCCTGATTCATTTTCTGTAACGCCTTCTATGCCTCTGCGACGACGCACTGGCAGGGCTTTCTACACCCTGAAACTGGAGAATTAACATGTTAGTTTCGATGAAAGAATTACTGCAACCTACCCGTCAGCACGGTTTCGCCATCGGCGCATTCAACGTGGCGGACAGCTGCTTTGTACGTGCAGTAGTGGAAGAAGCGGAAGCAACCAATACCCCGGCGATTATCTCCATTCACCCCAGCGAACATGATTTTGTAGGCGATGCGTTTTTTAGCTACGTCCGTGATATCACTCTGCGCAGCCCGGTTCCCTTTACTCTGCATCTGGACCACGGCGCTTCGGTCGAGCATGTCCTGCGGGCGATTCAGTGTGGGTTTACCTCGGTGATGATTGATGGCTCGCTGTTGCCGTATGAAGAGAACGTGGCGCTGACCCGCGAAGTGGTCAAGCTGGCGCATGCGGTAGGCGTTTCGGTGGAGGGGGAACTGGGTACGATTGGTCAAACCGGGACGTCAGTGGAAGGTGGCGTATCGAAGGTCACTTATACCGATCCTGATCAGGCACAGGATTTTATCGCCCGTACCGGCGCGGACACGCTGGCGGTGGCGATTGGAACTGCACACGGCATCTACCCGAAAGGGATGCAGCCAGAGCTGCAAATGCACATCCTGCGCGAGATTGCCGGGCGAGTGGACATTCCGCTGGTGCTGCATGGAGGTTCCGCGAACCCGGATGCGGAAATTGCCGAATCCGTTACGCTGGGCGTTGGCAAAATCAACATTTCCAGCGATATGAAATACGCTTACTTCCAGAAAGTCCGCGAAATCCTGGCGAAAGAAACCTGGTGGGACCCGAACGTTATTTACCCGGAAGCCATTAGCGCCGCGCGGGATGTGATCCGTCACAAAATGAAACTGTTCGGCTCAACCGGCAAAGCGTCACTTTACTAACCGCATACAGGCGGGGTGACCCGCCTTTTTCGCAACAAGGAAAAGTGGAATGAAGCGTTCACACATTAATTATGCCGTCGATAAAGCGCATGCCATCGCCGAGACTTTTCGGGTTTGCCTGCCTGACTTTGCGTATTTTACGGCTGATGCCTGGCGGCAACAGGATCACACTCTGTGGCGTGAAGTGCTCGATCTCCAACTGGGCTGGGATATAACCGACTTTGGGCGCGGAGATTTTGCGCAAACGGGGCTGACGTTACTGACGTTGCGCAATGGTCAGTTAGGGTCAGCCAGCTACCCCAAACCGTACGCCGAAAAGATGCTGCAGATTCAGCAGGATCAGCAGACGCCATGGCATTTTCATCGCCATAAAATGGAAGATATCGTTAACCGCGGCGGCGGTGATTTATGTATGCAGTTGGCGTGGGCTACGCCCGATGACGGGTATGATGCCCGGCGCATTGTTGAGGTTAGCGTCGATGGTCAGCGGCGTTCCGTTGACGCTGGCGAGACGCTGGTATTGAAACCGGGGCAGGGGGTATGCCTGCCGCCGCGGTTGTATCATCGCTTTTGGGCGGAGAAAGCGTTCGTGCTGGGCTGGGAGATCTCGATGGTCAATGACGACCTGCATGACAATCACTTCCTTGAGCCAGGCGGTCGCTTCCCGGCGATAGAAGAGGATGAGCCGGTGAAGTGGCTGTTGTGCAGTGAATATGCGCGCTTACAGCGATAAACGGCGACCCGGTCGGCAAATCGCCGCCGGGCCGTCAGATTTTACTGCGCAGCGGGTGGGGCGGTAACTTCACTACCGGATACCACGCCCGCCTGCATGGTTTGCGTTACCTGCTGTTTCTCCACGTTCACCGCATGCAATTGGCCGCTGACCGTTGGCTTGAGTGGCGCATCGGCATGAATATTGCCGCTGGCGGTAAGCTGGATGTTACCGTCGCCGGAAAGCGGCAGTGCGGGCCATCCCCACTGCTGCAGAATCGTCATTGGCACGCCGCGCCCGTTCAGGCTGACCTGAGTTTGACGCTGAGGCAACTGTGAAATACTGGCAGTGGCCTCCAGCAACCCTTTTTCCGTATAGGCGCTTAGTTCGCTGATATTGATGGTGCTGCTGTTCGCCGTCAGCGCCAGCGAAGGACGACGCACGTCGGTGCGGTTAAAGGTGCCGGCAGCGGCGTTGAGGTTAGCGCTCCCGCTCCAGATCCCCCACTGATTGTTCTGCACCAGCCCGAGGTTAGCACCGTAGCCGTCCAGCGCGGTGAGCTGCCATGGGAAGCTCGGGTCGATATCAATCACCAGATTACGGCTGGCGCTGAATTTCTTCAGCGTCAGGCTGGCTAGCCAGGCTGGTAGAGGTTTCATCCACAGCTGTTTCCAGTTTTCCGGCAGCGTGTACTCCAGACCGGCAATGGCGGCATCATCGAGGACCAGCGCTTTGTTGTTGCGCTGCCAGTTTCCGGATGTTCTGACCATTCCCCCTTCCCAGCGGGTGGTGAACTGACGCAGCGCTATGCCCTGCGGCGAGAACTCGGCGTTCATAATCGGATCGAAAAAGTGCAGAGAGCCGTAGATAAACTCGCTGGCGTTCATCGACAGTTTTCCTTCCTGAGTTTGCCAGTCGTCCTTGCTGAAGGTCATGTTGCGCAAGCTCAGATCGAGATCCGTCACCGCCCAGTCAGGGCCTTGCAGACGGGCATCTGTTACTTCCAGACGACCAATTTGCAGGGAAGGAATAGTGCTTAACGGAGCAAAAAACTCGGCCAGAGATTTGTCGCTTTGCAGCCGAATATCGTTCAGGCGCAGATTCTCTACTACCCAACTACCGTCGGCATTGCGTTGCGCCACGCCGGTTAATGCGCCACGCGCCACGTCTGCGCCAATATTGCTCAGCGTCACACGGTCGTGGTCAATACTGCCTTCAATCAATACGTTGGTCGTCGGGACGTCGTTCAGCGTCAACGAACTGGCGCTGAGCCGAATTTGCGCTTTACTCCCGAGAATTTTACCCGCCTCAGGACTCCAGGGAATGATTCCGCCGTTAACGCGCTGCGCGCTCAGGGTCCACTCGCTACCGGGACTGTTAAGCGCCATATCTTGCAATTGCAGGCGATCGGCCTGGAACGGCAGCGGCGCAGTTTGCTGGGAAAGATTCAGCGTGCCGTTTTGCAAAAGGATGGTGTCTACGTGCAGCGGGTCGGTGATTTGGCGGCTGCTCAGTCCAATATCGACCGTTTTGGCGACCAGCGTTGCGGGCTGACCATCCCGGCCAAAGGTGACGTTTTCCAGCAGAATATGGGAAGGAGAAGAAAACCGGTGATCGATGGCATCAAATGCCAGATGGTAGCTGCTGTTCTGCGAAACCCAGGCGCTGACGTGCTCTGCGCCCCAGCGGGTTTGCAGTAGAAAATATAAGCCGAGGATCGCCACTGCAAGGGCGATCAGCACGTAAAGAAGCAGCTTTCCAATAAATTTCATGGTCTTCCATCCCGCGAAGTGCACATAGTCAAGTTATGCACGATTTAGGCGCAATGCTCAAGGCGGGAATGGTGAAAGAGCGTTACAGCGGCGTTGATTCAGAATCAACGCCGCATTTTGCTTATTGCTTCTCTGGTGGGAACACCAGATTCAGAACGATAGCAGTAATACCGCCTGCGGCAATGCCGGAAGAGAGCAGGTTTTTCACCCAGTCCGGAGCGAACTGCAGGATCAGCGGCTGCTGGGAAACGCCGAGGCCGACGGCCAGCGACAGCGCGATAATCAGAATTGCGCGGCGGTTCAGCGGTTCGCGGGATACGATACGCACGCCGGATGCCGCGATAGTACCGAACATCACCAGCGTTGCGCCGCCGAGTACCGGCTCAGGAATATGCTGTACAAAACCGCTGACCGCCGGGAACAGGCCCAACGCGATCAGCATCAGCGCAACCACAAAACCAACGTAGCGGCTGGCAACACCTGTTAACTGAATAACCCCGTTGTTTTGTCCAAAGCAGGAGTTCGGGAAGGTGTTGAATACGGCTGAAACAAACGAGTTCAGACCGTTCGCCAGTACGCCGCCTTTCAGGCGTTTCATGTACAGCGGACCAGAAACGGGCTGCTCGGAGACATCGGAGGTGGCCGTAATATCACCGATGGTTTCCAGCGAGGTAATCATAAACACTAGCATCAGCGGCAGCAGTAAGCTCCAGTCGATACCCAGGCCATAATACAACGGCGTTGGCACCATCAGCAGGTCCTGACTTACCGGCGCGGTATTTTGCGGCAGCATATCCATAAACCACGCCAACAGGTAACCTGCCGCCATCGCAATCACCAGTGACGCAACGCGCAGGTACGGGTTGCGCTGGCGGTTAAGCAGGATAATCAGCGCCAGCACGACGCCTGCCAGCAGTAAATTCTTTGGTGCGCCAAAGGTGTTGTCGCTCATTGCCGCATAGCCGCCGCCAATCGACGTCAGCCCCACCTGAATCAGCGACAGGCCGATAATCATCACCACCACGCCTGAGACCAGCGGGGTAATGATACGACGCGCCAGATGCAGTACGCGTGAGATAACCATCTCAGTGCAGCTTGCCAGCATCAGTGTACCGAACAGCGCCGCCATCATGGTTGGGACATCTGCACCACCGGTTTTTAGCGCTGTACCGCCCATAATCAGTGGCGCAACAAAGTTAAAGCTGGTGCCCTGAATGGATAATAGCCCTGAGCCGACCGGCCCCCAGGCTTTGATCTGAATGATAGAAGCCACGCCGGAAGCGAACAGCGACATACTGATAATGTGTTGAGTATCCTGAGCCGGTAAACCGAGCGCCTGGCAAATTAACAGCGCTGGGGTGATTACCGCGACGAACATGGCCAGCAGGTGCTGACAGGCGGCAAACAGGGTCTGGGCTAGTGGGGGGCGATCTTCAAGACGGTAAATCAGTTCACTGTTGTGAGTCTGCGCAACCGGTTGCGCATTTGTTGACTCTACGGCGTTAACGGACATCAGAGGCAATCCCATGGTGGAAAAGCGGTGATTTTATCTGACCATGGCGGAAATGCAAACGTTTGCTACCAGGTGTTCTTAATATTTAAAACGGATAAACAAACATTTTTATATAACATTTCATGATTTTCTGCTTAAAATCCACACCGAAAACTCAATAAGAGCTAAAAATCGGTCTGGAATGCATCGTGCGTGATTGTGCTAAACGCACTAATGGAGTTGTAAATGTTTTATCTCGATACGTTATCAACGCTGGTTGCGGCAACCCTTGTGTTGCTGCTGGGACGTAAGCTCGTCCAGTCTGTTTCCTTCCTGAAAAAATACACCATTCCCGAACCTGTAGCTGGCGGATTGCTGGTGGCGATTGCGCTGCTGGTGCTGAAAAAAAGCATGGGTTGGGAAGTGAACTTCGATATGACCCTGCGCGATCCGCTGATGCTGGCATTCTTCGCCACTATCGGCCTGAACGCCAATATTGCCAGCCTGCGCGCGGGTGGCCGCGTGGTGGGTATCTTTCTGATTGTGGTTGTTGGCCTGCTGCTGATGCAAAACGCCATTGGTATTGGTATGGCGACTCTGCTGGGTCTGGATCCGCTGATGGGTCTGATCGCCGGTTCGATAACCCTCTCTGGCGGGCATGGAACCGGGGCCGCATGGAGCAAACTGTTTATTGAGCGCTATGGTTTCGCTAATGCGACGGAAGTGGCGATGGCTTGCGCAACGTTTGGCCTGGTGCTGGGCGGATTGATTGGCGGCCCGGTGGCCCGCTATCTGGTCAAACACTCTACCACGCCAGACGGCATGCCGGACGATCAGGCTGTGCCTACCGCATTTGAAAAGCCAGATGTCGGACGCATAATCACTTCGCTGGTGCTGATTGAAACCATTGCGCTGATCGCTATCTGTCTGACGGTGGGTAAAATCGTTGCACAAATGCTGGTCGGAACGGTGCTGGAACTGCCGACTTTCGTCTGCGTGCTGTTTGTTGGGGTGATCCTCAGTAACGGCCTGGCGTTAATGGGTTTTTATCGGGTGTTCGAGCGCGCAGTTTCGGTGTTGGGTAACGTTAGCCTGTCGCTGTTCCTGGCGATGGCGCTAATGAGTCTGAAGCTGTGGGAGCTGGCTTCTCTGGCCCTGCCGATGCTGGCAATCCTGGTTGTGCAGACCATTTTCATGGCGCTGTACGCGATATTCGTCACCTGGCGCATGATGGGTAAGAACTACGATGCCGCCGTGCTGGCAGCCGGACACTGCGGTTTTGGCCTCGGTGCGACACCCACGGCGATTGCCAACATGCAGGCAATTACAGAACGTTTTGGACCATCCCATATGGCGTTTCTGGTGGTGCCGATGGTGGGGGCGTTCTTTATCGATATCGTCAATGCGCTGGTGATTAAGCTGTATCTGCTGCTGCCGATTTTTGCGCAATAATGTCTGTGCGGCGGAGTCACATCCGCCGACGCTATGAATCTACTATGCGTTGGAGTAGCGCTCGGTTTCCGGCATCCAGCGTTCAATCAGCGCCACAGCCTGTTGCGGGTAACGTTCGTGAATATGACGGGCAATGCGCTGAACTTCCGGGATAATCGCCTGATCGCGCAGCAAATCTGCAACTTTGAATTCTGCCGTTCCGGTCTGGCGCGTACCCAACAGCTCGCCGGGCCCGCGGATCTCTAAATCTTTTTGCGCGATCACGAATCCGTCGTTGCTGTCGCGCAGAACTTGCAGGCGTTTTTGCGCGGTTTTTGACAGCGGCGATTTGTAGAGCAGGACGCAGTGGGAGGCCACCGCGCCACGACCTACGCGACCACGTAGCTGGTGCAACTGCGCCAGGCCCAAGCGCTCCGGGTTTTCAATAATCATCAGGCTGGCGTTAGGTACGTCTACGCCCACTTCAATCACCGTGGTGGCAACCAGCAGCTGCAGTTCGCCCTGCTTAAACGCCGCCATTACCGACTGCTTCTCTGCGGGCTTCATACGGCCGTGTACCAGGCCAATATTCAGTTCTGGCAGCACCAGTTTAAGCTCTTCCCACGTGGCTTCAGCGGCCTGAGCTTCTAACAAATCAGACTCCTCAATCAGCGTACAGACCCAGTACGCCTGGCGCCCTTCATGGGTACAAGCGTTGCGCACGCGGTCAATAATATCGCTGCGGCGGGTATCCGGAATCGCCACCGTGGTGACTGGCGTACGCCCCGGAGGGAGTTCGTCAATGACCGACGTGTCGAGATCGGCATAGGCGGTCATTGCCAGCGTGCGCGGGATTGGGGTGGCGGTCATGATTAGCTGGTGTGGATGGAAACCCTGCTGCTGACCTTTCTCCCACAGCGCCAGGCGCTGATGTACGCCAAAACGGTGCTGTTCGTCGATGATAACCAGTGCCAGTCCGTTGAACTGCACCTGTTCCTGGAAAATTGCGTGCGTGCCGACAATCATCTGCACCTCACCGCTGGCGATAGCTTCCTGCTGTGCCAGCCGCGCTTTGCCTTTCTGTTTACCTGCCAGCCAGCCAACTTCAATACCCAGTGGCGCGAACCAGTTGCGGAAGTTATTCGCGTGCTGCTCAGCCAGCAGTTCGGTGGGGGCCATCAGCGCAACTTGCTTACCATGTGCGATGGCACGTAGGGCGGCCAGCGCCGCAACCAGCGTTTTGCCGGAGCCGACATCGCCCTGCACCAGACGCATCATAGGGACATCCAGTGCCATATCGCGTTCGATCTCAGCGGTAACGCGGGCCTGGGCGCCGGTGGGTTTAAACGGTAGAGCCGCCAGCAGCTTATCTTTCAGCGCGTTGTTTGCGATCAGCGGCTGGGCGTGGAAACGTTGCGCCCCGGCGCGTAGTGCCAGCATGCTGAGGTTATGCGCCAGCAATTCTTCCAGAATCAGACGTCGCTGTGCTGGATGCTGACCGGTTTCCAGATCGCTCAACTGCAGTGACGGCGGTGGACGGTGCAATGTGCGCAGAGCTTCTGGCAGGCTCATCATACCTTGCAACAACTCTGGCGGCAGCAGTTCGGCAATGGCGCAGGTATCGAGCAGGTCCAGAGCTTGATCGGTCAGTTTGCGCAGCGTGGCCTGCTTCACGCCTTCGGTGGTTGGATACACCGGCGTGAGCGTTTCCTGCAATTCCGGCGTGCTGAGATCGCCCTGCACGCGATACTCCGGGTGGATCATCTCTGCGCCGTATTTTCCGCGTTTGGCTTCGCCATAGGCCAGCACCCGGCGACCGGTGGCGAGACTATTTTTCATTGCGGCGCTGAAGTTGAAAAAGCGCATGGTGAGAATGCCGGAGCCATCACTGATCTGACAGGTCATCATCCGGCGTCCGCCGAAGGTGATATTGCAGTTCAGCACTTCGCCTTCTACGGTGGCGTAAACGCCCGGCAGCAGTTCGCCAATCGGGTACAGGTGCGTGCGGTCTTCGTAACGCAGAGGGAGGTGGAGCAGAAGGTCCTGCACGGTGTGCAGGCCAATTTTCGCCAGTTTACTGCTTTGCGCTGCGCCAACGCCGGTCAGAGAATTGAGTGGGATGGCATCCAGTAAACGGCCTTTCATCGCGTTTATCTCGCAGATTGCATAGTGGCCCACCACGTTGCATCGGCTTCAATTTCGCCCTGCGTGTTTACGTGGGGGTAGGGAAGACCTTTGCGCTTAGCGACATTCGCCAGCACCGGATAACCGCCTTCAAACAGCAAACGCTGCTGCTCATCTTGCGCCAGCATGCTGTTTTCTCGTTGGTACATGCCGGCGTTTTGCCGCTGGCGCTGTGCTTCGTACAGAATCAGCGCGGAGGCGACCGAAACGTTCAGCGATTGCACCATGCCAGTCATGGGAATGATGATGTCCTGATCCGCCAGATCCAACGCTTCCTGAGTGATGCCGGTTTTCTCCTGACCCATCAGGATGCAGGTGGGGCGCGTGTAATCAATCTCGCGAAAATCCACGGCTTTATCTGACAGATGTGTTGCCAGAACCTGCATGCCCTGGTTTTTTAAATGTGTGACCGCATCGCCAATAGTGCGGTGAGTCTTCACCTGTACCCAACTGTTGCTGCCTGCGGCAGAAGAGGCCATGGTGCGCATACGGCTACCAGGCCAGACGGCGTGGACTTCATGCACGCCGACCGCGTCTGCAGTACGAATGATTGCAGAAACGTTATGAGGTTTGTGGACCTGCTCCATGCAGACGGTCAGATCGGGCTGACGACGTGCGAGCATCTCGCAAATACGTGCATAACGTTGAGTATTCATAAAACGTGTTCTAGTTACGGTTACGGGTGACTTTTATCACGTCCGGCATGACGCGGATTTTGCGCATGATATTCGCCAGGTGCACGCGATCGCGAGCGGTCAGGCGAATAAAGGCGCTATAGACGCGGCCATCTTTCTCTTCCGTATTCAGACTTTGAATGTTGGAGGTGGTCGTGTTGATTGCCGCCGTCAGGTTCGCCAGAGCACCCTGGTGGTTAAACATATCCACCTTAATCTCGGTGATGAACTCCTGCTCTGTCTCTTTATCCCATTCCACCGCCATAAACTTCTCTGGCTCTTTTTGATAGCCACGAATGTTACGGCAGGATTCATGGTGAATCACCAGACCTTTACCCGGGCTGACGTGGGCAATGATTGGATCGCCAGGAATCGGACGACAGCATTTCGCGAAGGTGATCAGCACGCCATCTGCGCCTTTGATCGGCAGATGACCGTGACCAGATTGCGCTGGCACGTTTGCCGTTGCTTCGCCCTGCTGGAGGTTTTTCGCTACCACCACGCTCATGGCGTTACCCAGACCGATTTCCGCGAGCAGATCGTCAAGGGTGGCGAGCTTCATGCGTTCAAGCTCACGCTGGATGCTCTCTGGCGGGATCTCAGCCAGTTTACGGCTACCGCCTAAGGCATGGTTGAGCAGTCGACGACCCAGACTGACGGAATCATCGCGCTTGAGGTTTTTCAGCAGTTGGCGAATTTTTGCGCGCGCTTTCGAACTGACGACGAAGTTGAGCCACGCTGCATTCGGACGGGCGCCCGGAGCGGTAATAATCTCAACGGTCTGTCCGCTAAAGAGCGGCTGCGAAAGCGGGTAAGGTTGTCTGTCGACGCGTGCGCCGACGCAGGCGTGACCGATATCGGTATGCACGGCGTAGGCGAAGTCGACAGGCGTTGCACCGGCAGGCAGTTCGACAATGCGCCCTTCCGGTGTGAAAACATAAATCTCATCCGGGAAGAGATCAGATTTGACGCTTTCAATAAATTCAAACGAGCTACCGGCGCTCTGCTGCAGTTCCAGCAGGCTCTGCATCCAGCGTTGAGCGCGGATTTGTGCGGTGGTGCTGCTTTCGCCGCCGTGCTCTTTGTAAGCCCAGTGCGCTGCTACACCCATCTCTGCCATCTGGTCCATGTCTTCGGTACGAATCTGTACTTCAACCGGGACGCCGTGAGGGCCGATCATTGAGGTGTGCAAAGACTGATATCCGTTCGCTTTCGGAATGGCGATATAGTCTTTCACGCGACCAGGACGAGGTTTGTACAGGCTGTGCATCTGGCCGAGTACGCGATAACAGGTATCGGAATCATGAACGATAACGCGAAAAGCGTAGATATCCATGATGGAGTGAAAACGCTGCTCTTTGAGCACCATTTTGCAGTAAATAGAGTACAGGTGCTTCTCGCGGCCACTTACGCGACACGGAATGCCTGCCTCCTGTAAACGCCCTTCGATTTCCGAGAGGATTTTTTGGATCATCTCTTTGCGGTTGCCACGAGCGGCTTTAACCACTTCTTTAATCACGCGATAGCGGTTCGGGTACAGCGCTTCAAAACCCAGCTCTTCCAGCTCGGTTTTAATGTGATGAATACCTAAACGGTGTGCCAGCGGACTATAGATTTCGAGGGTTTCACGGGCGATGCGGCGACGCTTGTCCGGGCGTAATGAGCCCAGCGTGCGCATGTTGTGGGTACGGTCAGCGAGTTTGATGAGAATGACGCGGATATCCTGCACCATCGCCATAATCATCTTGCGAAAGTTTTCAGCTTGCGCCTCTTTCTTATCGCGAAACTTAAGCTTATCAAGTTTCGACACCCCTTCTACCAGTTCAGCAACGCTTTTACCAAAAAGCTGTTCCATGTCCTGGTAGGTGGCAGGGGTATCTTCAATCACGTCATGCAGCAGTGCAGCCATCAGCGTTTCATAGTCGAGTTTCATCTCGGCCAGAATGCAGGCTACCGCTACCGGGTGCGTGATATAGGGTTCACCGCTTGAACGTGTCTGGCCCTCGTGAGCGTCACGTGCAACGAGATACGCCTGCCGAAGACGCTTAATCTGGTCTTCCGGCAGGTAGTTTTGAATCAGTTGATTCAGGCTTTCAAACAGATACAAGGGCGACCCGCTTTGTGATTAACGACGACCTTCAGCAATAGCGGTAACGGCTTGTAATTCAGCGGCTTCCTGCTCTTGCTGTTCCTGGCGCTCACGCACGTCGAGGATCTGGTTGTTGATCAGACCTTCTTCGATTTCGCGCAGCGCGATAACGGTAGTTTTATCGTTTTCTTCCGGTACGAGCGGATCCTTTCCGCCTACCTGCATCTGACGAGCGCGACGCGCGGCGACCAGTACCAGGTCAAAACGGTTACCAATTTTCTCTACAGCGTCCTGAACAGTTACGCGTGCCATACTTAAAATGCTCCACAGGTGAAGAAATGACTGGGCATGATACTGAATGTGGGTTCAGTCTGCCAACAGTTTGCTGATTAAAGCGTCATGACGCTGCTTTTGGCGGCTCATGCGCAGACGTTCGGCGCGAATGATAGTTTTCAAATCGCCCAGGGCGGTATCGAAATCATCATTCACAATAAGATAATCATATTCGGCGTAATGGCTCATTTCTGCAACAGCTTGCGCCATACGTTTTGCGATCACGTCTTCGCTATCCTGACCGCGGCCACGAAGACGGCGATCCAGCTCAATCTTAGATGGCGGCAAAATAAAAATACTGCGCGCATGCGGCATTTTTTGACGAATTTGCTGCGCACCTTGCCAGTCGATATCTAAAAAGACGTCTACGCCGGATGCTAATACTTGCTCAATGGTCTCACGCGAGGTGCCGTAGTAATTACCGAAAACCTCAGCGTGTTCCAGGAACGCGTCTCTGCCAATCATGGTTCTGAATTCGTCATGGTTCACAAAAAAATAGTGTTCACCGTGCACTTCCCCCGGGCGCGGTGCGCGCGTGGTGTGCGAAACAGAAACCTGGGTGTCATACAACGGTTGGGTCTTTAATAAAGCCTGAATCAGGCTGGATTTACCCGCGCCACTGGGGGCAGAAACAATATAAAGCGTGCCTTGAGCCATGAGTATCTTAATGTATGTGATTGTCGAAAGAGAGCCTACATACGGGCTTATTATACACGTAGCCGCTATGTGACGTAGCCCTTGTCACACTTTTTGCGCATGTTTATTGCGTTTTGCGTACCAGTTTCCTGTTTTATCCGCGATTTGCAGCAATTCGTGCAAATGTCAGGAACGTTGCTCGCAGGATGATTTTTTGCCGCTCTGTTTCCATTTCAATTCGCGTTATATCTGCCGGGAAACGTATGGTTCAGCGGAGATAGCATGGGATTATGGAAATGCATAGGGCTGGTTTTGCTAATGTGGTATCTACCCTCATGGGCGGTATGCCCCGTCTGGTCGCCTACCAGGGCACAAGAGGAAATTTCACGACTACAGCAGCAGATAACACAGTGGAATGACAGTTACTGGAAACAAGGGGAAAGTGTCGTAGACGACGCCGTTTATGACCAGCTCAATGCGCAGCTCATCCAGTGGCAGCGCTGTTTTGGCGATGAAGCCCCACCAGATCTATCTGCGCCCCCAATAAGTGGAACCGTCTCGCACACCGTTCCCCACACGGGAGTTCGAAAACTTGCCGATAAGCAAGCGCTACAGCAATGGATGCATGCTCGTAGCGATCTCTGGGTGCAGCCGAAGGTGGATGGCGTGGCGGTCACGCTGGTTTATCGCAATGGAAATCTGATACGGGCGATTAGCCGTGGTAACGGTCTGAAAGGCGAAGACTGGACGCAAAAGGTTCTTCAGATCCCTTCCGTTCCACGTACTACCAGCGGGCTGCTTTCTAACAGTACGTTGCAGGGGGAGATATTTTTGCAGCAACAAGGGCATATTCAGCAGCAGAGAGGGGGAATGAACGCCCGCTCAAAGGTTGCTGGAATGATGATGCGCCAGAGCAACCCGGAAATGTTACGCTCGCTGGCTATTTTTATCTGGGCCTGGCCTGATGGTCCAGTTGCCATGTCGGAAAGACTTGAGCAACTCACTGCTGCCGGGTTCAGTTTCACGCAACGATATACTCAGGCCGTGAAGAGTGCGGATGACGTCGAGAAGGTGCGCGCCATGTGCTGGACTTCAGCGTTACCTTTTGTGACGGATGGTGTGGTGGTGCGAACGGGAAAAGAACCGCGGGCGCAATACTGGCTACCCGGACAGGGAGACTGGCTGGCAGCGTGGAAATATCCTCCCGTGGCCAGGGTATCTGAGGTGACGGGTATTCAGTTTTCCGTTGGCAAAAGCGGGAAAATTGCGGTGGTTGCATTGCTGGTCCCCGTCATGCTGGATGATAAGCGGGTGCAGCGCGTCAATATTGGCTCAGTACGGCGCTGGAATGAATGGGATATTGCGCCTGGCGATCAGATTCTGATAAGTCTGGCCGGACAGGGGATTCCCCGTATAGATGAGGTGGTCTGGCGCAGCACCCAGCGTAATAAGCCAGCACCACCTGAGGGGCGCTTCAATTCACTAACTTGTTTTTATGCCACAGCGGAGTGTCAGGAACAGTTTGTTGCCAGGCTCGTCTGGCTGGGGGCCAAAGATGTGTTAGGGCTGGAGGGTATGGGCGAGGCGGGATGGCGGGAGCTACATCAGACGTATCGCTTTGAACATATCTTTTCCTGGCTTGGATTAACGCAGGAGCAGCTACAGTCCACATTTGGCGTGAACAAAGGGGGGAAGCTGTGGCATCAGTTCAATCTGTCACGCCATCTTCCATTTACGCGCTGGGTGATTGCCATGGGAATACCGTTAACACAGGCAACGTTGAATGCCAGTCGGGATGGATCGTGGCAGCAGTTACGGGAACGCAGTGAACAAAGCTGGCGGCAACTTCCTTTCATGGGGGAGCGACGGGCACGACAGGTTATTCAGTGGCTGGAGGATAAAGAGATCACAGCGCTGAGCAACTGGTTAGCTGCTCAGCGGATCACGGGCTTTATGCCTTAATGGCCTTCATGGCGATAGTAAAATACCGGCAGCCCCAACTTCAGGCGCAGCGCCAGCAGTCGGGCGGTAAAGCCAAAGAGCAGGGTAGAGATCACCACCACATCGTGGCTGGAGACATAATGTTGCAGCACGATATACAGCACGGCTGCGGCAAATGAAACGCCGGCATACAATTCTTTCTGGAATACTAACGGGATGCGTTTGCAGAACATGTCACGTAATACACCACCAAAGACTCCGGTAGTGACCGCCGCGACCACGGCAATAATCGGTCCATGACCCATATCCAGCGCCACCTGGGCGCCAATAATAGAAAAGACCACCAGGCCCAGCGCATCCAGGACGAGGAATATTTTACGCAGATAGGGCATGACGGGGGCAATAATGGTGGTGAGTACCGCAGCGGTCGCCACGATAATGACGTATTCAGGGTGCTTTACCCAGCCGAGCGGATAGTGGCCGAGAAGAATGTCGCGTACCGAGCCGCCGCCAATGGCCGTCGCGGTGGCAATGATAATGACGCCAAATGTATCCATACGACGACGCCCAGCCGCAAGCGCACCGGTCATGGCTTCGGCAGTAATACCAATTAAATATAAAACGTGTAATAGCATGTATTCCCCCTGATTTGCTGGGGCTAAGGTTAACGATTTGTGCGCATTGTCACGATTGAGATTTTCTAAGGTGAAGCTATTTTAATAACTACAGCTAATGTGATTTTGCTGTAAATGCGTTATGGCATGCGCTTTACTTTATGAATGGTGACAATAAATGATGAGAAAATATAATTCGAACTGGATGGGTCACAACCGAAGTGTTGGGAAAAACACGTAGCCCCGTCGTTTATGGGTGGGCTACGTATCATATTTCACCCAAACTATCACCCTCGACCAATGGACAAATTGACACTCCGGTTCGTATTTCAGTCATACCTTGAATGTTGCAGCGAGAGATTAGTAGGTGTGGTATGTGCTTTGGTGCGCTGCAAAAATGATATTTCTTAGAACCACTACACTCCAGATGTCATTGGGGAAGTTATTCTGAGTAAAGTCTGATATTCAGCGGCTTCTATTCTGAAAAATGACTTCCTCAGCTATCGCTTCTATGTGGATGGGTGCATTTACAGCAAAATCTTCAGCATTTAGTGCGTTGGAATGCTAGGTATGAGCGTAAGAGAAGAAATTCAGGATGGCAGAGAGGCTGGAAATTTAAGAAGCGGGATAATATACACCGAAGTTTTGGGGTGGATAGATATGGGACATGCTCGAGGAGATGATGTCAGAAAGTTACTCTCGGATATGCACCAAGGCGAGCATTCATGAGAACAGTGATACCTTACAGCGATTTTAGTTCTGGTAACGTTAAAATAGTTTCCAGAGATGGAACGGTCGTTAACTGGTAAAAAAGGGAAACATATGAAACAGGCAGTCATAATAGTGCTGATGGTAATAGCTATATGCAGCTCTTATTTCTGGCCTAATATTAAAATGAGACTTGCAGGTAACGCACAATATACAGAGTTTGATAAAGCCAAATATGATTATTACACTCCCCAAGTTTTAAAAAAAATGCCGAGAATATCCCAAGTGTATGACTTTAATTATACGAACATTTCTGGTCCTAAGGCTGATGTATGGAGTGTGACGTTCCATGATACCAGGGATACGGGGAGGATTAGTAAGTATCTCTCAATGGCGGGCTATGAAAAACAGGTAAAATGCGATGTTGATCTTGACCCTCCATCTCCGAACAGCTTTTGTATCTTAAGTTAACGATGTCCGCTGCCGCCGGTATTCCCTCGGGGAGTGATATCCCAGCGCGCTGTGCGGGTGGTTTTCATTGTAATGCGTGAACGCTACTGCAAGGTTTCGCAGTGCTGTTCTCACATCCGGTTTTGGCATGAACGCGATATAGTCTTCTTTCATCGTTTTCACGAACCGTTCGGCCATGCCATTACTCTGCGGGCTGCTCACCGCTGTTGTGCAGGGCTCCAGATTCAGCTCTCTCGCGAACCTCCGCGTTTCATACGCGGTATACGCTGAACCGTTATCCGTCAGCCACTGCACCGCTGTGTCGGGCAACCTGTCGCCGAAGCGCTTTTCCACCGACCTCAGCATCACATCCTGCACGGTCGAACTGTCATAGCCTCCCGTGCTTGCTGCCCAGTCTATGGCCTCACGGTCGCAGCAGTCCAGCGCGAACGTTACCCGCAGTTTTTCGCCGTTGTCGCAGCCGAACTCGAAGCCATCTGAACACCAGCGCATATCGCTTTCTGCCACCGCTATCTTGCCCTTATGTTCACGCTTCGGTCGCTCTGGTTTGTGATGCAACAACAACAGGTTATGCTCACGCATTATCCTGTAAAGCCGTTTGGCATTCACAGGTAGCTGTCCCTCTGTGCGACGTTGCTTGCGCAGGATGCCCCACACGCGTCGATAACCATAACTCGGCATATCGCTGATAATGTTGAGGATAGCCGACAGTATTTCTGCGTCTGCTTCTTCATTACGCCGGTTACAGCGCCTGTCCTGCCAGTCGGCAGAACGGTTAATCCGCAGTGACAGTTGCGCACGCGACACGCCCATGGTCCGGCAGACCATGGCTATTCCCCGTCCTTTGGCAACAAGGGCGCGTGCGCTATCCATTTTCGCGACTGACCGTACTCCACGGCTTCTTTCAGGATCTCAACTTCCATCGTCTTCTTGCCCAGAAGGCGCTGAAGCTCCCGGACCTGCTTCAGAGCAGCAGTAAGCTCAGAAGCAGGAACGACTTCCTCTCCAGCCGCAACGGCGGTGAGGCTGCCTTCCTGATATTGCTTCTTCCACTTAAACAGCAGGCTGGGCTGGATACCATGCAGGCGGGCGACATGGGAGACATTCATACCCGGCTCCATCGTCTGCTGGATAATGGCGATCTTCTCCTGAGGAGTTTTACGTTTACGGACTTCTTGCCCTAACAGGATCCCGGTCATCTCAAAATTGGCGTTAGTGTTAGACATATATTCAAGCCTATCTCTTATCTGGAGATACAGCTACTGTCCGGTGTTTCAGGGGGCTACATCA
>NZ_JAOWDG010000050.1:0-19283 GCF_030334745.1 Citrobacter sp. Cb080
AAAATCGGTGGAGCTGCATGACAAGGTCATCGGGCATTATCTGAACATAAAACACTATCAGTAAGTTGGAGTCATTACCGATAACACGTATTAATGAAGATACCCCTCTTGTGGTTGTGCTCAGATATACATTCACGACAAGACTTGTGACACACACCTATCATTGACGCGCATTTATGCATGCAACCTTGATCTGGTCACTTATTATACAGATTCGATTTTCGCTACACTCTGGGTAGAGGTAAACAAACAGGAGGTAGTGAATATGTATCGCTCAATTCTGGTGCCCATTGATATCTCTGAAACCGATTTAACCCGCCATGTTGTTCCACAGGTCCAGGCGCATGCCAAAACCGCTAAGGTCCACTTTTTAGCCGTTATTCCTACCGTTCCGTTCTATGCCTCGCTGGGGCTAGCTTACTCAACAGAATTCCCGGACAGAAGCGGTCTGCAGGCCAAGGCCAGCGAAAAACTCGAAGAGATTATTAAGCAGTTCAATATTCCTGCAGGCAGGAGTCAGACTCACGTCGTTTACGGCCCGCCGAAGGATCAGATCCTCAAACTGGCGGAAGCGGTTGACGCTGAGCTTATCGTCATTGCCTCACATAAGCCTGGTTTTAGCACTTATCTGCTGGGTTCAACGGCGGCTGCCGTAGTACGCCATGCAAAATGTCCCGTGCTGGTTGTGCGGTGATAGGGTCAAAATTGGGGCGAATTTGCACTAACGTTTATAGGTTAAGCATTCTTGAGAACATGTGATTCTTGCTCAGGGTTCCGTTCACCTCAGCGGTAAATGTAGCAATATACCGGAGGCAACAGATTCATTGCCTCCGGATGTCCCACTCTCAGTTACTCATTACGGCCATTCATTTTCGTTAAAATGACAAGCATTAGAGCGAATGCATTCCCGTTGTTCTGTGGCTTAGGCCATCACTCAGTTCTGAATATCCAGCCTGACCAGTGCCAGCAACAGCTGACTCAGCGCGCCATAGAAACCAAAGTCATCATAGCGGCGGCATTTGGCGGTGAATTCCGGTAACCAGCGTAACAGCCCCGCCAGCGTTTCTCTGCGCAGCGCATCAATACGCTGGCGGCTAAGCCCGGACTCTCCCAGAGAAAAATGCAGATGACTCAGCAGTTCGATAAAAATTGCCAGATGATCGGCTGACTCGCTAAACGTTTCGCTTACCTGCATGCCAGCATCGGCTAACAATCGTTTAATGACCCCGTAATTCGGCCCTCCTTCAAGATGGGCCGACGCATAGGGTAACGCCGCGTGTTTTTCCGACATCAGAAACAGGCTACAAAAATCAGCCGCCAGTTCGAGGGTTGCGTCCTCACGCACCTGAAGCGCAGCAATTTTCTCCTCCAGCTGAAGGACTTCCGCTTCAAGCGACGGTTCACCTTTTAGCACCGCGAACCACTCAGCCATTTCGCTGGACTGCAAAAGTGCCAGGCTGTCATCGTCCCGTTCCCGGGAAAACAACTGCGCCAGCCAGGCGTAAACGCAGGCCATCTGTTCTGTTGTAAGGGAAGAGTGTTTTATCATGACGATACCTTCTCCGCCGGAACATATTCGCACTGCGCCACCATTTTTATCGGGCCGCTAAACGCCGTCACGTTATCCACCTTGCCGGTATATTTCTCAATTTCCACCAGCGTGGTATGAGCGCTGGTCGCCTGCGCCAGTTGAGACGTGCCGATATCGATTGTTAATACGTTTGGATTGCCGTATTTACACAGCGCCCCAGTTTCTCCGCCGTTATCAGGGTCGTACCAGGCACCTTCATGAATACGCACCACGCCTGGCGAGTAGAGATCGGAGACAACCGCCCCGGCCAGTACTTGTCCACGTGCGTTAAACACACGGACAATATCACCGTTGCGAATCCCCCTGACGCTGGCATCCTGCGGGTTGATAAACACCGGCTCTTTACCACTTACCGCATAATGCTTACGCAGCGCTTCAGATTCACAAAGCTGCGAGTGCAGACGGAAATCAGGGTGAACAGATTGCAGATGCAGTGGCCAACGCTGCGACCCGGGTCCACCATGTGAGCGTTCGATTTTCTCAAACCACATCGGATGCCCCTGGCAGTCGTCATACTGCATACCGGCAATGGTTTTCGAGAAAATTTCGATCAATCCGCTCGGCGTGCCCAGCGGCTCAAGATCGGGGTCTTCGCGGAATGCCTGATGACGTACAAACATCTGCGGATGTTCGAACTCAACGTACTCTTGCTGATTCCAGAAAACGTCAAAAGCGGGGAGATGAACGCCGCGCCCTTTCCCCTGCTGGCTTCCTTCCTGCCAGATCCGTTTCAGCCACCCCATCTCATCCAACCCTTCGGTAAAGGCTTCTTCACGATTAAAGCGGCGGCAGAGATCGCGGAAAATATCGAAATCATTACGTGCTTCAAATTGCGGCTGCACCAACTGTTTCATGGCGATAATGCCGCGGTTGGAGTGGTTGCCATACTGGTCAAGATCGTTACGCTCAAACTGGGTCGTCGCGGGCAATACGATGTCAGCGAATCGACAGGTCGAGGTCCACTGATTATCGATGGCGATAACGGTTTCCAGCTTACGCCAGCCCTCAATAATACGATTGATCTGCTGGTGACGATGGAAAGGGTTGGTCCCGGCAAAAACGCACATCTTCAACGGCGGCAACTTAACGGTTTTGCCGTTCCAGTTAATTTGTTTACCCGGCTCAAGAATCGCATCGATAAAACGCGCGATCGGGATGGTGCTGCTGTACCCCTTATAATCAGTGCTGTCATGCACAGGAGGTACGGTGGTGGAGCCAGAAAAACCGCTCAGGATAATCCCTTTGCGGCTTGGCGTGCCCGCGCCGTTGTAGTGCCAGCCAAAGCCGAAGCCACCGCCGGGTAAGCCGATTTGTCCAAGCATTGAGGCCAGCACCACGATCATCCACGCCCACTGTTCCCCGTGCTGCATACGCTGGACGCACCAGCCGGCAATAATCTGCGTTCTTCCGCCCGCCATTTGCCGCGCCAGTTCACGAATCGTATCGGCATCAATCCCGCATATTTTTTCCGCCCACTGGGCATCTTTAGGCTGTCCGTCACTTTCCCCCAGCAGATAAGGCAGAAACTGCTCAAACCCTACGCAGTAGTTATCGAGAAAATGCTTATCGTAGAGCTTCTCGGTATAAAGCGTGTGCGCCAGCGCCAGCTGTAGCGGCACATCGGCCTGCGGATTCACGGCGACGTGTTTAACCTTGTCGCGGCCCAGGTAGTCGTGCGTCGAGGTGATGACCGGATCAACACTGATAACCGAGATCTCGCCGCGCGCCACTTTTTCTTTCAGTTGTTCGTAGTATTCATAAACATCATGATCCGGGCACCACCAGTTCGCCTGCTGGTTTTTAATCAGGTCGGAACCCCACAGCACAATCGTTTTGCTGTTTTTCAGCACCAGCGGCCAGGAGGTCTGCTGTTCATATACCTCCATTGACCCGACCACGCGCGGCAGAATCACCTGGGCTGCACCAGTGGAATAGTCGCCCCCGGTACTTACGCTGTTGCCGTGCAGCGCAATGGCGCGCGCCAGCATCCCCGAGGCGTTATGGAACATGCCGGTTGATTGCCAACCGCTGGCCGTCAGCAGCGCGCTCGGGCCATAGGTCTTCTGAATTCGCTCCAGCTCCTGATAGAAGAAGTCCAGCGCTTCATCCCACGAAACGCGCACAAAGCGGTTATCTCCACGCTGCGTGGTATCGCTCTGATGGCGTTTACGCAACCAGTCGACACGGACCATTGGATAGCGAATACGCGCCCCGCCATGCACGTGATCCGGCAGTCCGGCGATCATTTTTGACGGGTACTTATCACGCTCAAACGGTTTGGCTTCAATAAAACGCCCATCAACCACGGTGGCGCGGATTGCCCCCCAGTGAGATCCGGTCAGGATCCCCTCTTTGACGCCAGTTCCCTGCACCTCTGCGGCGTTGGCGCTGCGCGGTGTGAGCAGCGAAGGTCCTAACATACCGGCGACGGTCAAGCCGCCCAACTGCAGTAGAAAACGACGGCGAGATGCCTGAAAGAGATCGTTATTTTTCATTGCTTTCTCCCTTATCGCCATGCGGCTTGTCCGTGGTGTCAGAGGCATTCATCTGCAGATATTTCAGTAAGGTACGTTCTTCACGTTTATCCAGACTGGTAAATCCAATCATGCCGTTCAACGTGCCAATCCAGCCGTTGGCGTCAAAGTGTTCTTTCTCAGGTGCGCCGTGGCACTGGTTACAGGTTCCGTTATAGAGCGAGTCGGCATAAGCCCAGATTGGCTTAATGTCGTTAACCATATCGCCCTTCTGCATCCAGGCGGTGGCCTGCAGCTTGCTCCACTGCGTATTCGTTTCCGCGACGGTCGTTTGCTCCAGGGTTTTCACGTGCTGCTGAATGTCGCCACGAATGGAGGCCACAAAAATGCGTTTACCTGGCAATTGCGCCAGCACGCGCTGACGCCCGTTACTCTCGGTCCAGCCCACAATTTCAATTTGCAGCCAGTCGCCGTCGCGCTTTAACACTTTTACTTCAGAAGCAGGCAGCAGTGAGCCCGCAGGTTCTTTATCCCCTTTGGCGGCATAAATAGGTTTGATGTCCAGGGAATAGAGCGTATCGCCATCGTCGTTTGCGTTGGCGCGTAACTGGTCAAACTGCTTGCGGAAACCGCTGCTCATATCGGGAAGCTGATGCGCAATACCTTTATGGCAGTCAATACAGGATTGATTGTCCTTGGCCGCAATCTTCATCTGACGCGCAGCTTCAGGGTGCTGTTTCGCGTGATCCATCGCATCATAGTTATGACAGGAACGACAGGTCGCGGAGTTATTCTCCTTCATTCGCGCCCATTCGCGCTCCGCCAGCTCGGCACGTTTGGCTTCGAATTTCTCAGGAGTATCAATAGAGTGGGCAACAAAGGTCTGGTAAATATCGTTGCTGGCCTCCAGCTTACGTTTCACCATGCCAGGGATATCGGATGGAATGTGGCAATCATGACACTCTGCGCGCACCCCGGAGGCATTCTGAAAATGCGCAGACTGTTTATATTCTTCATAAACCGGCTGCATGCTGTGGCAGCTCACGCAAAATTCGGTTGAACTGGTTAATTTAATGCCAACGTGCGGTAAGACGATCAGCGCGATACCGACCACCATCCCGATGACGACCAGCGCCAACACTGACCAACGTGCGCTCGGTCTGAGCAGCGCCCTCCATAGTTTCCGCATAATAGCCCCTGTAAATATATGGTTTAGTTACAGAGGATCTTATTTCGCAAATGTGAACGGCAACACTGGTCAGGATGAATGGCTTACGGCACAATGTGAACAGATATGAACAGAAAGAGACAACAACCAGGATGTCGCATCACATTGTCATTGTTGAGGATGAACCCGTTACCCAGGCACGATTACAGGCTTATTTTGAACAGGAAGGTTATCACGTCTCGGTCACAGCCAGCGGAGCCGGCCTGCGTGAAATCATGTCACAACACTCTGTCGATCTTATTCTGTTAGATATCAATCTCCCGGATGAAAATGGCTTAATGCTGACCCGCGCCCTGCGTGAACGCTCAACGGTGGGGATCATCCTGGTAACGGGTCGTAGTGACCAAATTGACCGTATCGTTGGCCTGGAAATGGGGGCTGATGATTATGTCACCAAGCCGCTGGAGCTACGTGAACTGGTGGTGAGAGTGAAAAATTTACTCTGGCGTATCGACCTTGCCCGCGAGGCGCGACCGGAGGCCAAAGACAACTGCTATCAGTTTGCCGGGTATTGTTTGAACGTCTCCCGTCATACTCTGGAACTGGGCGACGAGGCAATCAAACTCACCCGCGCCGAGTATGAAATGCTGGTCGCGTTTGTCACCAATCCGGGGGAAATTCTCAGTCGCGAACGTTTACTGCGCATGCTTTCGGCACGACGGGTAGACAATCCGGACTTACGCACCGTGGACGTACTGATCCGCCGTTTACGCCACAAGCTGCGGGCTGATTTACTGGTGACACAGCACGGGGAAGGCTATTTTTTAGCGGCCGACGTGTACTGATACAGATAAACAGGACGGAATCCGCCGGGTGACAACGAGCACTTTACATGCTGGCTGTCGGCATTTTTCGGGGTGAGCACCAGGATCGGTGGGCTGATATTTTCCGGCACCGGTTGTCCTTGTAATACTCTGATAGCCTGCTGAATCGCCAGTTCACCTTGCCAGACCATTTGATCGCTGGCAGCCATAATGATTCTTTCGCGTTTAAGCCCGCGATACACCTGATGCGACAGATAAAAAGAGACGACAGTTAACGGCGCGCCCTGATTGCGCTTCTCCCCCATTGCCGCTTCCGCAGCAATTGCTGTACCGGCCACCACGTCGGCATCCGGGTGACGCTCAAGCATCTCCTGCAACAGGTTACGCTGTATTTCAATATCATTATCGCCCAACGCCACATCCACGATGCGCACCTGACTGCCGGCAATCGCCTGACGAAATCCGGCCACCATCTCACGACTGCCCCCGGCGTCATCAGGTCCTGGCAATAATAAGACCTTTAGCGGTTTGCCCGCGCTCCACTTAACCAAATAGCGGCCTGGCTGATAACCCATCTGGAACCACGGAACCCCAACCCGGGCTTTTACCGTTGCGTCATGGATAGCATTCACCACCTCAATAACCGGCAGCGTGCCAACCTGTGCCTGCAAATCCGGAAAAGTCGTCGTGCTGCTGCCCAACAAAATGGCATCCGCGCCCCATTGCTGGCATTGAGCGATTTGTGATTTTTGCGTGTCGAACTGGCGATACCCTCCCGCCTCGAGCACCTTCAGGCTTACGCCGTATTTTTTCGCCGCCTCCAGCATGCCGTAATTCACGGAAAGCCAGTAGGAATCCTTCAGGCTGGGATACAGCGCACACAGTTTCCAGACTTTGTTCGCAGTAACGTCCGTTAGCGGTTCCGGCACTGCCTGCTGGGTATCCTGCCAACGCAGCAGTGCGGACCCGGTCGCGTGACCTAAGCCGGGAAAAAGTGTGATAAGCAGGAAAACCAATACGCGCATGATAGCCTCAACATTGATAAGGCTTTATCCTAGTTGCTTTCCTCTTTTGGACTCAACCTTTTTAATCTGTGGCGACCCGACAGTGAATTTATCTCTGACCAAACGACTGTGGATAGGCTTCGGGCTGATGGCGGCACTGACCCTCATTAGTACGCTGGTAGGCTGGTATAACCTGCGTTTTGTCAGCCAGGTTGAGCAGGCCAATACCCAGGCGCTGATCCCGACCATGGACATGGCGCGCCAGCTCAGCGAAGCCAGCGCCTGGGAACTGTTTTCCGCGCAGAATCTGACCACCGCAGATAATGAAAATATGTGGCTGGCTCAGGGGCGTATGTTAACCGCCCAAAGCCTGAAAATTACCGCTTTACTGAAAACCCTGCGCGAGCAGGGCTTTGACACGTCGGCCATTGAACAACAGGAAAAAGAGATCGCCCAGTCGTTAAGCCATCAGGGGGAGTTGGTTGGCGAACGTCTGAAACTGCGCGATCGGCAGCAACAGCTCAGCCAACATATTGTTGAGGCTACCGCCGACGTTGCCGAAATGGCGCGCGGTCAGGCCAGTAATGCCGCCACCTCGGCGGGCGCTACGCAGGCAAGCATTTATGATTTGATTGAGAGCCATCAGGGGCAGGCGGCAGAACACGCTCTCGACAGGCTTATCGATATCGATCTGGAATATTATAACCAGATGAATGAACTGCGCCTGAGCGCGCTACGCGTGCAGCAAATGGTGATGAATCTGGGGAATAACCAGGCGCAGAATAACCTTGCCGCGCTGGAAACCCAGCTTAATGCCGCCGTCAGAGTGCTTCACCGCCGACAAATACGCATTGCAGATCCGGTGGTACGCACCCAGGTTGCCGGCGCTGTAAATTCGATAAGCCGTTATGTCGATCTGCTGGCCCTGTATCGTCAGGATAATGACATCACCACCCGCTTACAGATCTTATCGCAGAACAATATCGAGCAATTTACCCGTTTCAGTAGCGAAGTGAGTCAGTTGGTAGAAATCATTGGCCAACGCAATCAGACCGGGCTGGCGCATCTCAAACAGGCCAGCCAGCGCGGGCAAACGCTGCTGCTGCTGTTAGGTGCGGTGTCATTGTGCTTGTTAATTCTCATTCTTTGGCGCGTAGTTTACCGCTCGGTCACGCGCCCGTTGGCGCAGCAAACCCAGGCGTTACAGCGTCTGCTTGAAGGTGATATTGACTCCCCATTTCCGGAAACAGCGGGCGTTCGCGAACTGGATACCATCGGTCGGTTAATGGACGCCTTTCGCGTTAGCGTTCACGCCCTTAATAGCCATCGCGAACATCTGGCCGCTCAGGTAAAAGCTCGCACCGCCGAGCTGCGTTCTATGGTGTCGGAACACCGGCAGGCGCGGGCAGAAGCCGAAAAAGCCAACCAGGCAAAATCGGCGTTTCTGGCCGCCATGAGCCATGAGATACGCACCCCGCTGTATGGGATCCTCGGCACTGCGCAGTTGCTCTCAGACAATCCCGCTCTGGCGCAGCATCAGGAGAATCTGCGCGCAATCACCGACTCTGGCGAGTCTCTGCTGACCATCCTCAACAATATCCTGGACTATTCCGCCATCGAAGCGGGCGGAAAAAATGTGGCGATCGGCGATGAACCTTTTGAGCCCAGACCCTTGCTGGAAAGTACGCTTCAGCTCATGCACGGTCGCGTTGTGGGTCGCCCGGTCGTGCTGGTTACGGATTTTGCCGACGATGTCCCCGACTCCCTACGCGGCGATCCGCGCCGCATTCGGCAAATCATAACTAACCTATTAAACAACGCGCTTCGCTTTACCGATCGCGGACACATCACCCTGCGTAGCCGATGTAAAGATCAGGACTGGTATATTGAGGTCGAGGACACGGGATGCGGGATTGACCCTGTCCATCAGCGCGATATTTTTCAGCCGTTTGTTCAGGTTAGCGGTAAACGTGGGGGGACCGGGCTTGGACTCACTATCAGTGCCAGCCTTGCGCAGGCGATGCAGGGAGAACTGAGCGTCACCAGTACGCCGGGAGTCGGAAGCTGCTTTCGTCTTCGTCTGCCATTACGGGCTGGCGCGATGCCGGTAGCTAAATCCGTTCCACGTGCCATATCGTTACAGGGTTTACGCTTACTGCTAATCGAGGATAACCCCCTCACGCAGCGCATCAGTACAGAAATGCTCACCCTCAATGGCGCCCAGGTCACCGCTGCCGACAGTGCGGCTGCGGCGCTCACCATACTGCAGCAAGACGCCCAGTATAATGCCGCGCTGGTTGATTTTGATCTTCCGGATATCGACGGCATCACGCTGGCGCAACAGTTAACCCGCGAGTTTCCGACGTTAAAGCTAATAGGCTTTAGCGCACACGTCATCGACGAAACGCTAAGCCAAAGAACCAGCACCCTGTTTCTCGGCGTTATTCAAAAACCGGTTCCCCAGGATGAACTCAGTCGGCTCATTACCCATTATCTGCACGGTAACGCCCCTCTCCCGGTTGCATTAGAAAATGACGACCAACGGTTAGATACCCAGCAATTAGCCGGGGATATCCAGCTAATGGGATGGCAAAAGGTGCACGAATGGTTAGCGCTCTTTAAGCAACACACCCTTCCTGTATTAGATGAGATTGACGCAGCGCGCGCAGCATATGAGTACGAGAAGATAAAACGTCTGGCACATCAGCTAAAAAGCAGCTGCGCCAGCATGGGGATGCGTTCTGCCAGCAGGATGTGCGCAGCGCTTGAACAGCAGCCGCTAGCTGATTTTTCACTCAGAGAGGAAGTACAACTAAGTCTTACAGAAGTGGAAATGTGGTTGGCAAAAGAAAATTTGTCGCGATTAGCAGAAGCTGAACATCAGAAGTGACGTTGAAATGGTACGCCCTGTAGGATTCGAACCTACGACCTACGGCTTAGAAGGCCGTTGCTCTATCCAACTGAGCTAAGGGCGCATTGCGAAGTGATTACTTCATGCAGATGAAACGCGTGAATTATACGGTCAGCGCTTGCTGAGTCAATGCCTTTTGTTTCGGTTGCTGGCGAAGTGTACGAATGTTGATTTTTTCTGCTCGTTCAAAGGTATCCAGGAAATCACCTGGTAACAACTCAGCCCGCAAAACGTCAGATTTAGGGATACATGTATTTAGAATATTTATGATTTTGCTTAACATTCTTTTATCCCCTCTCCAGTGGTCAGGAACTCTTTAATGTTAAGTATCGCCATCAAGGAAGAAAACAGTCACTTCGAACATGGACTGAAAATCATCATCTCCCATCTGGCAAATCAGTGGCATCAGGAGATTAGCTTTTTACCTGTCGAAGATATCGATCGCGCTGAAATCGCGTTTATCTCACTGGATGAAGATTGGCTCAGCGCCGATTGTTACATGGTTCCTGTCCATACCAGGCGCCAACACCGGGTGGCCATCTGTAGCAAAAACGACAAAGATAAGCTGATGTTCCGCCCCTGCCTGTACATGTTGCCACTGATTTATCGGGAAGATGACGTCGACGAGATAACCAAAAAACTGGTCCTCATCCTGCAAAAACGCGCACTGCGCACTAGCGTGCCCGCGACTATCTGCCATTACTGCACCACCCGCAACTTTTCTATCGAAGAACGCCAGTTCTTAATGTTTCTCGCCAGCAGGTATACGTTAGCCGAAACGGCTCATCTGCTCTCAGTCAGTGATATCCAGGCCAAAGCGACCCGCCGCAGCATTATGAAAAAACTGCATGTGAAAAACGATCAGCAATTCTTAAGATACATCCGCGCACATCTGAACTTTCTGCAAAATTAGACGGGGTGTCTCTGCCTAATTTTTATTGAGAAATATCTCATCATCGATTAACCATCGGCTCCTACTGTACCTGGCTTCAGGCTGCGAGAACAATCCGGCCATACTATTTCCGGGGTAACAGAAAGACACACCCGGTAATATTTTATCTAATCTCAGAGAGAGGTTGAACTGGATAAAACGATCTTTTGGGCATTGAGTAAGACATCAGAAAACTTCCGGCAGATTATTCTGATGGAGTACGCAATTGCCAGTCTGATGATTGTTGAAGCACTGAAACCCAACGGCACAAGTCAACTCACCTTTACGCTGACAAAAGTTTGGTTTAGGGATGCCTGTAGTCAGCAATTTATCCAGACCTGCCGCAACAGAAATGGAATGGAAAAGGATGCACAGTGCAAAACGCCGGGACCGCTATCGCCGTATACGAAACGCTAACTGTAGCTGGCAATTTCCCCACTGTACCTCACAGGTATTTGACCGGATCGAGTATCTGGCGCAAAAACTCGAATACACCTTACCGGACGGCACTATATCTCAGGCGATAATTACGACAGACTACTATCTGGCCTATGCGCTGAGTCGACATTTATTCTCAGGTACTCGCACGGCGATCTTCCAGAGCGTTGAATCGACTTTGCTCAGCCTGCAAGAGCCGGTAATTAGCCAGTTAGTGATTGACATTGAAAGCTTAACAATACCTTATTTTGATATACTTGAAAGCCTGCGCCAGCTAATTAAGAAGCATAATGACATCCAAATCTTCATAATGCTTTCCAGTCGCGATGAAGACCTCACTACATTTATTTCACTGTCCGGTCCATTTTATATCTTGCCACGCAATTTGCGCCTCCCCGAGATGCGCCATGCCTTATTATCTCCGGCTCTTAACTATATTCATTCCAGGCGTATAAATCAGCTCGACTGGGAGCTGATTACCTTACTATTACAGGGTAACTCCTTAAAAAAGATTGCATTGTTACAGGCACAACCCTACCACCGCATCATCTATCGCCTGAACCAGTTGATTACGCGCCTTGGATTACCCAGCAGGCAGCGTTTTTTGCATCTGATACACCGCCTCAACGTTACCTCTCCCCATTTAATTTAACACCATAACTCATTGTGCTATAAGATTTTTTAGGAAATTACTTATTCTTGAATAAGAAAAAAGATCTAATTTTTACAAATATTTAATATTTACAACTATTCCTGGTATTATGCCTGGAGGCACACTCACACTTAACCTTACTGATCCTGTGCATTTCAATAAAAAATAGTCCTATTGCAGCCTTAATAAAACCTAAACAATTGGTTTATTGTGTCGTTTTTACTGTTTAAAAAAAATTTTCAATCTGCCATAATTCGAACCGCAGATAAATAATACCAATAGTCATTAACACATCTGGATCTTTCAGAATATCCTAACTGACATTAACAACCAGGATGTTGTAAGTCTTTTCCGAATGAGCAGAGCAGGTATAATCCCCACAGTTTCCTGATTAATTGTTAGTTTTCCCGGTGTGAAATGGATTTTCCACAAATTCATTGTTCTGCAGAAGAACAACCGAATAAACAAGGATGAAATAATATTTATTCGGCTCTCCCTCAGAACAATTCTTGGCTATTTGACAATATTATAACGCCTGATGTTTTATCAAATTCGCAAGATACGCAAACAGTTTGAGGCATACAACAATGAAACCAGCATCCGTTATCATTATGGACGAACACCCTATTGTCAGAATGTCGATAGAAGTACTACTCGAGAAAAACAGTAATATTCAGGTAGTGTTGAAAACCGATGACAGCCGTACGGCAATAGAACACCTGCGCACGTACCCTGTCGATCTTGTCATCCTGGATATTGAACTGCCTGGTTCTGATGGGTTTACATTACTCAAAAGAATAAAGTCATTGCAGGAGAAAACTCGGGTACTGTTTCTGTCCTCAAAATCCGAGTCGTTTTATGCCGGGCATGCTATCCGGGCCGGTGCAAATGGGTTTGTCAGTAAACGAAAGGATCTCAATGATATCTACAATGCGGTAAAAATGATTTTATCGGGATATTCCTTTTTTCCTTCGGATACCCTTAATTTCATTAACAATATAAATTCACAAAAAGGCGTCTTACATGACATGCCGCTCTCTAACCGTGAAGTTACCGTTTTGCGTTATCTGGCAAACGGGCTATCCAATAAGGAAATTGCTGAACAGTTGTTACTCAGCAATAAAACGATTAGCGCTCACAAGGCTAATATCTACTCCAAGCTCAGGTTGCACACCATCGTTGAGCTGATCGATTACGCAAAAATGCATGAATTAATGTAATAACACTCCCGGCGAGATTTCGTTCGGGAGTGTTTTGTTAGCGCATTGATTAGTTATAGTTAATCATGAACGTGGCATCAGCCCTGGCAATGCCAGGCTGAACCCCAGCAGCTAACGCGATATAGTTTGCGAAAAAGGTCAGCGTGGCATTGCCGTTCTCATCAATCCCCACCGTCTGACTGGCCTGCTCGAGCGGCAATCGCGTACGGTCGCTGTCGTGCAGTTCGATCGCCACCTTTTGCGCCATCACCGCGTCATCAAGCGCCAGCAACGTCGTGCCCGGGGCCGGAGTTCCGGAAAACGTTATCGAAGCGGAACCCGGCGGGCAGCCTTCTAGCTTCAGCGTAAACGCGACCGGTTGAGTAGTATCTCCGCTGTTCTGAAGCTGCTTGGTCGGCCAGGTGCCTAGCTCCACGGACTTATTGCTGTCGCTGGCAATTACCGCGCAGGTAAAGTCCACCACGTTTCCGCGCAGTTCAATATTGATTTCCCCCAGCGACGAAGCGGCATGGCACAACGAGCTGAATGTCAGCAGGCACACCATTGCCAGGCGTTTCCCTGCGGCTGGCGTTTGCTTGTTAGTCATAATCCACTCGCAGATAGCCACGGGCTGTAAAAGGTCCTTCGGTAGGTTTATTGCCCGTCACGCTAACCGGCCATGTTCGAATACCCACGCTCGCCGCGGCGTTATCATCCAGTTGAAACGGGATAGTGCTGGACAGATTATTGGGCGTCAGCGGTTTACCGCTGCTGTCGGCGACAATAAAACCTAAATCGGGATTGTCAGATACCATCATTTGCCCGGTGGCTTTCTCGGCCTCTACACGCATGGTTAAGTAGGCCTGTGCAGCGACGTTGGTGCATTTTATCGCTACCGTTTTGGTCTGCGGATTGATGCCTTCTGGCCGGTTTCCCGCTCCTGCCTTGCTAAACAGCGATGCGCCAATATCACCAAAATCAAACTCAACAATCTGCCCGGCGTTTACTTCGCAGTTTTGTGGAACCTCCACCTTGCCGCTGTAGCTGATGGTATAAACCGGCACGCTTAGCGCATCTCCGGTACTGGTCGTGACATAGACGCTGAACATCGTCTGCCGCGGAATCGGCACCATGTTAATAAACGGGCGGATCACTTTGAGCTTAAACACCAGCTTTGAATCCATCACGCCAAAAGGCTGCTGCTTAGATACGTTAGGGTGAGTCCCCATGCGAATGTAATTACGCGGGGGATAAAATAACCCGGCATAGCTATCGGTTATGCTCATGGCCCCCAGCAGGTAGTCATTGAGCTTCAGATACTGGAAGCCGCCTTCGGTACTTTGAACCGGAAGTTCAGTGACATAGCTTCGATAGGTGTAATTTACCGTTGTCCCGGCCGGACAGGTGGCATTCACGCCAACCCAGCCAGATTTTTCCGGTAACGTCACCACCTGTCCCGGCTGGTTGTTACTACTGTTGAAGACATTCGACAGATCGTAAAAAACATCCGTTGGCGTGCCATTCGAGTTTTGGCAGACCGTCGCCCAGGACGAATGGGCCATCAGCAGTAAAGCGCTTCCCAGTAACAAACCCGTTTGTCGTTTCATCGTATTATTCCTGTCGTGCTGACGGAGATTCGCACGTCACGTTCGTGAGCGTTACCGCTTGTTTCAGGCTATCCTCTGGCAAGGCATAGCGCGCCACGCAGCGCGCGTTTGCGCCTTCCCCCCATTGGATCAACAACTCGCCTTTTAGCGGCAAGCCGCTCAGGTAGATTTGCCCGTCTTCACCCACCATGCTGGTCACGCCGCTGGTGTTTTCACGCACGACGGAGCCAAACGGCACTGGTTTACCGGCATGTTTGGCGGTAATCAGCGCCCGCACACCGATTCGTGTATCAAACGCCGCCCGCACCAGCGCCCCTTGCGTTGGCACTACGCTACTGACGTTATTCTCCACATCGGTATTGTTGTTCATGGAATTGGTGTCTAACGCGACGCGGTTATAACGATAGACGGTGGCATATGGCATCACCGCGTATCCGCGCCAGTCGGTTTGAACGCCGGTCTGGTTCTCTATCCGTACACCCTGCGCGCCCGGCGCTTTAATCAGCACGTTGGTATCGCCCAGAGGCTGACTGAGCGTAATGCCGTCCGCATGCCCCACTACGCCGCCGGAGAGCTGCCAGTTGTAGTCATGCTGGTCACGGTCGTAGTTGTAACCCACGCCCAGCGTACCGTAGGCCGCCTGCCAGTTGGCGCTGGCATTTCCGCTATAGCCATTGGTGCTGCTGTGCCCCTGATTCACGCTGTAGCTCAGGTTGCGCCCATCCAGCAACGTACCGCCGATCCCGCTCTGCCAGCTGTTCTGTCCGTTGCTATTACGGTTGGCATTAAAGGTGGCGTAGGTGCGATCGAGGGCGTTATCACGCGAGTAACGCCGTCCGCTCAGCAGGCTGAACGGTACTGACATATTGAACGCCAGAATACGATCGGTGTCGGAGATGCCAACCGATTCATTCCACGACCAGGAGAGTGAATAGCTAATCCCCTGCCAGCCGCTGGCATAGCCCAGTTGATACCAGGTATTGGTGTCTGAAGTATTCCAGTACGTCTGCTGACTACCCGAGATATACAGCGATCCGTAATCCCCCAGATTCTGCGAAATGTTGATCTGGAAACGGCCCTTTTTGCTGTAGCTCAGGTTGTGGTAACTCGTCACATTGGGCACGTCGTGGCGATTGCCCTCACTGTCGTATTCGTACTCATAGCCTTCCATACTGCGATACGCCACATCGTCGAGGGTATAGAAGCCACGCGTTGAGTAGCGATACCCCAACAACTGGAAGTTAGTGCCAAAATTGTTCAGCGATTTCGCATACAAGAAACGCAAAGACTGCCCCTGGTGCGTACTGTCATCCGCCAGTTGGCTGCGCGCATGGGTGAGATCGACAGAAACCGCCCCCCAGTCCCCCAGGTTTCGACCGGTGCCTAAAACCACCGCGGTGTAACGTGAGGCCAACTGCGTACCACCGTATGCGGTATAGCCCTCTGGTAACCCGGCAATTAATGTTCCCTGGAAAAAGAACGGTGAAGATTGCTGGCTATTGCCGCTGCGAAAATCCCCGGCGACAACGTCATATTTGAAACGCCCTTCTCGCTGTAATAAGGGAACGGTGGAGTACGGCACCGTATAGCGTTGCTGGCTGCCGTCCTTCTCATCCACCGTGACCTCAAGATCACCGCTGGATGACGTTGGGTTGAGATCGGTTATCGAGAAAGCGCCGGGTGAAACATAGCTTTGATAAATCACATAGCCATTCTGACGAATGGTCAGTTTCGCTGCGGTACGCGCAATGCCGCGAACGGTAGGCGCGTAGCCCTGTAAGCTGTCGGGATACATACTGTCTGAGGAATAGAGCCGCGCACCGCGAAACCCGACGCTGTCAAAAACGTCGTTGCCAGTGTTGCTGTCGCCCATCACCAGTTCGCCCTTCAGCGGGACAATTGCGCGCTGAAGCCATGTACCGATGTTTTTCCAGCTTTGTGAGTGGTATCCGTCGCCCTTGGAGTAGCTCCACGCACCGTTGTTTCTCAGCCGCCAGGGGCCATAGTTCAGACCACTGAGCATACTGAGGAAATAGCTGTCAGTATCACTGCCACGGCTGCCGGTAAAGCTGTAGTTAACCAGCGCGGCCGGGATCCCTTCATCCCACTCTTCCGGTGGAATATAGCCGCGCGCGCTGTTTAACATTGACGCCTGTGGCAGGCTGACGTTTAAGCGCAGGGTAGAAAAATCAAACGCAATCTCGCTGCCAGGAATCGCCTCAGGTAGATTGATACAGGTATCGTTCGGATCCTTACTGAGTGCCGGAAACGCGGCGATATTGACGCCAAGGCGCTTCACCCAGTCGAGTCCAAAGCACGGCATCAACCCACCGGACTTCTCCCCGGCTTTTGCCGCACTGGTAGTAAAACGAATATCCTGAGTGGCAACAAACTCATCGTTGCGCCAGATATCCACGCGATAAACGCCTTCAGGCTGGTGATTGCCTTTTTCAAAACGTGATAAATCCGCCACGGTTGCCGTATCCGCAGATAAAAAGGCCGGATTAAAATAGCTTTCCCCATAGCTTAGAGAGGGAAAGAGCGCCGCCAGCGTGGACAACGCCACCCCCGCCAGCGGTGGCGTAACCCCCGGTAACAGGCCAGGAAAATACGTTGTCTTATTCATCGTTATCTCAACGCACACTAACCGTTTTAGCCGGGGTCACAGCGCCATAATCATTGACCGTCTGGAACGTGACGTTGCCCTGAACGCCCGTGGGTAGCAGGACCTGCGCATCGCTTTTCGGCGCAACCATCACGTTATCGACCTTCGTTTTCCCCACATTGAGATTGACCAACGTGACGTAATACGCTGACGGATTGTTGATCTTCAGGTGGTTGCCGGAGCGGGAAAAGGTCAGCATTCCTGGTGCATCTTCCGGGATTTGCGGCAGATTATTCGGACGAACGAAAAGTTTGATGCGTGACAGAATCGCCAGTTGCAGAACGTTTTTGCCCTCAAGGCTGTTTTTATTGACTGACGGAATGGCTTTGACGTTCATCCAGAACAGCGACTCACGGTCTTTGGGCAGCGGTTCACCGGCATAGATGATACGCAGCGTGTTTTCGCTTTTGGGTTCACTAACAAACAGCGGAGGCGTAACCACAAACGATTTTTCTTTAGCGCCTGCGCTATTCTCAATCCATGAATTTACCAGGTAACGTTCTTTGGTATCGCTATTGCTAATAGACAGGGACGTTTGTTTGGCATCGGCCGGATAAATAACGCGAGTGGCGCCTAATGCAATGCCTCCGGCAGCCTGAACACTGGCAGCAGAAAATAAGGCCAGTAAAAGGATAAAACCTGATTTTAGATAATTAAACATAGCTAAAAATACCTTTGATGCGATTATCGTTGGGAAATAAATCAGGGATAAACCAACGTAAACCACACGTCTGAGCGAAGCGTTCCCGGCGTTATATTTTCCGAGACAGCCCGATAGCGGGCAGTGAAATGAAACGTCATCTCTTGCGTTATAATCGGCACATAATGAAGCGGCAGGGCATTCGGTATAATTTGCCGTTGGCGCTCGTCAAATAACGCCAGGCCAATCCCCGAAGCCGCAGACGCATCGCCGCTGGCAAGAAAAACCTGCGGATCTTCCGCTGGCGTCACGCCCGCAAACGCAATCCCAACATGGTCATAAACATCGGAGCTGCACGACGTTAAGCGCAGTGAAAACGGTACGCTGGTAGAGGCGAAGCTTCCCGTCCCAGAGAAAGCATTGGTGCGATACTGCCCCATTTGCACCCGCATATCCTGACTGTCAGTGGCGACCGTACAGGCGCCGTTGACGAGCTGCCCCCGTAAGTGGACGCGGCCACTTTCCAGTATTACCGTATGTGAAAGCACAGGCATTACGCACAGCATTCCCGCCAGCGCCACGCCTTTCCCTATCATCTGCCGCATCCTTCATCATCCCCGGATATTGCCTCATCCATTGAGGCGAACGTCATCCTTGCGCAAATCAAAACGGCTTATTCGTACTTCATGATGAATGTCGCGTCGGCATTTGCCTGACCCGGCGGGTAATGACTCCAACTTATTGATAGTGTTTTATGTTCAGATAATGCCCGATGACTTTGTCATGCAGCTCCACCGATTTTGAGAACGACAGCGACTTCCGTCCCAGCCGTGCCAGGTGCTGCCTCAGATTCAGGTTATGCCGCTCAATTCGCTGCGTATATCGCTTGCTGATTACGTGCAGCTTTCCCTTCAGGCGGGATTCATACAGCGGCCAGCCATCCGTCATCCATATCACCACGTCAAAGGGTGACAGCAGGCTCATAAGACGCCCCAGCGTCGCCATAGTGCGTTCACCGAATACGTGCGCAACAACCGTCTTCCGGAGCCTGTCATACGCGTAAAACAGCCAGCGCTGGCGCGATTTAGCCCCGACGTATCCCCACTGTTCGTCCATTTCCGCGCAGACGATGACGTCACTGCCCGGCTGTATGCGCGAGGTTACCGACTGCGGCCTGAG
>NZ_JAOWDG010000051.1:0-34618 GCF_030334745.1 Citrobacter sp. Cb080
AGGGGTTTTAATAACTGGCCCAAAGCTGAAAGCTTTCCGGAACCCCCAGCCTAGCTGGGGGTTTTCTGTGCACAAAAAAAGGGCCAGCCTTTCGGCCAGCCCTTTTCTAACAGGATGTCGCTTGCGCGAATCTTAGTTAAGACGCTCTTTGATACGAGCAGACTTACCAGTGCGCTCACGCAGGTAGTACAGTTTAGCTTTACGAACAGCACCACGACGTTTAACAGCAATGCTGTCAACTACCGGAGAGTGAGTCTGGAAGACACGCTCAACGCCTTCGCCGTTGGAAATTTTACGAACAGTGAATGCAGAGTGCAGACCGCGGTTACGAATAGCGATAACCACGCCCTCGAATGCCTGCAGACGTTTTTTGGAACCTTCAACAACCCATACTTTCACTTCCACGGTATCACCCGGACGGAAGGAAGGTACGTCCTGCTTCATCTGCTCTTGTTCAAGTTGCTTAATAATGTTGCTCATAATTTAATCTCTTATCCTGGGTAAACTGATATTTGGGGGTCTCAGACCAGCCCATCATGTTTATGCTGCTGTTGTGCGTGTTCCGTTTTGAACTCCGCCAGCAACCTTGCTTGCTCTTCAGTCAGAGCCAGGTTTTCCAGAAGTTCAGGTCTTCTAAGCCAGGTCCGGCCCAGCGACTGTTTTAAACGCCAGCGACGTATCTCAGCGTGGTTCCCCGACAGTAACACTGCCGGTACTTCCATCTGTTCTAACACTTCAGGTCGGGTATAGTGCGGGCAATCCAGCAACCCATCAGCAAACGAATCTTCGATTGCCGAAGCTTCATGACCCAGAACTCCCGGAATAAACCGAGATACGGAGTCGATAAGCGTCATTGCCGGTAACTCACCACCGCTGAGAACGTAATCGCCGATTGACCATTCTTCGTCAATTTCGGTTTGAATCACGCGCTCATCTATTCCTTCATAGCGACCACACACCAGAATCAGCTTTTGATTCGTGGCCAGTTCGCTAACGCCCGCTTGATCAAGCTTGCGTCCCTGAGGTGACAGATAAATCACCTTTGCGCCTTCACCAGCCGCAGCTTTTGCTGCATGAATGGCGTCCCGTAAAGGTTGCACCATCATTAACATCCCCGGTCCGCCGCCGTAAGGACGATCGTCCACGGTACGGTGCCGGTCATGAGTAAAGTCACGAGGACTCCAGCTCTGGATGTTCAGCAGGCCATTTTTTACTGCCCGGCCAGTTACCCCGTAATCGGTAATTGCGCGGAACATTTCTGGAAACAGGCTAACGATACCTATAAACACAAGCCAATCCCCATAACGCCGACTTTTACCGTTTATCCGGTGGTTTAAAAACCAGGATCCCAATCTACTTCGATAGTACGAGTAGCGAGATCGACTTTCTTGATAACCTGCCCATCGAGGAACGGTACAAGACGTTCCTTGATACCAAACGCATCTTTCAGGTTTGCCTTAATGACAATGACGTCATTCGAACCGGTTTCCATCATATCGACGACTTTACCGAGATCGTAACCTTCAGTGGTCACTACCTGGCAGCCCATAAGGTCTTTCCAGTAGTAGGAACCATCTTCCAGCGCTGGCAACTGCGAGGAATCCACGACAATTTCGCAATTAGTCAGTAGATTCGCCGAATCACGATCGTCAACGCCTTTCAGCTTGATGATCAGATCCTGATTGTGGTGCTTCCAGCTTTCCAGCTGTACTTGCTGCCACTGACCCGCCTTCTGGATAAACCAGGGCTGATAGTCAAAAATGCTTTCGGCGTCTTCAGTGGAAGAAAACACTCTGAGCCAACCACGGATACCGTAAGAAGACCCCATTTTCCCCAAAACGATGGGTTCCACAGGAGCCTGCGCGGCGAGTTGCTTGCTCATCATGACCACCGTGACAGATTAAGCTGCTTTGTTTGCTGCTTTGATCAGCGTAGCTACGCGATCAGAAATAGTCGCGCCCTGGCCAACCCAGTGAGCGATGCGATCCAGATCCAGGCGAGTGCCTTCTTCTTTTTCGCTAGCGATTGGGTTAAAGAAGCCAACGCGCTCGATGAAGCGACCGTTGCGTGCATTACGGCTGTCGGTAACAACAACCTGGTAGAACGGACGCTTTTTAGCGCCGTGACGAGCTAAACGAATAGTAACCATAACATCCTCTTGTGTGAATAAAACACCCAGGCCCCATCGAGGAACGGAGCCCGGGTGTCATATTAAAAGCCCGAAAATTTTACTGATTTCTGGGAAAAAAGCAATCAACATGTGATGAGGCTTTATACCTGGGCATTACCGTTGCAGCCAGTTTGGCGTCGGTGTGCACGCAGAAAGCGGAACGTACATGCAGTACGTGAGCATTTCGAGCCCACCCCGACGTAAAAAAGGCAAATTAGGTAGCCCGATATATTTATCTACCAGGGAAGCCTGGCGGCATCATACCCTTCATGCCACGCATCATCTTCGCCATACCGCCTTTCTTCATTTTCTTCATCATGCGCTGCATGTCGTCGAACTGTTTCAGAAGGCGGTTTACGTCCTGTACCTGCATACCGCAGCCGGCAGCAATACGGCGTTTACGGGAACCTTTGATGATTTCCGGCTTAGCGCGTTCTTTCATCGTCATCGAGTTGATGATGGCTTCCATACGCACCAGCACTTTATCGTCCATCTGCGATTTCACGTTGTCTGGGATCTGCCCCATGCCCGGCAGCTTGCCCATCAGGCTTGCCATGCCGCCCATGTTTTTCATCTGGTTGAGCTGCTCAAGGAAATCGTTGAGATCGAAGCCGTCGCCTTTTTTCAGCTTGCTGGCTAATTTCTCTGCCTGCGCGCGGTCAACCTTGCTTTCGATATCTTCGATCAGCGACAGCACGTCACCCATGCCGAGAATACGCGAAGCAATACGATCCGGGTGGAACGGCTCCAGCGCTTCGGTTTTCTCGCCGACGCCGAGGAATTTAATCGGCTTGCCGGTGATATGACGAATAGAGAGCGCCGCACCACCACGAGCATCACCATCAACTTTGGTCAGCACGACACCGGTTAACGGCAGCGCTTCGTTGAAGGCTTTTGCGGTATTCGCGGCATCCTGACCGGTCATGGCGTCGACCACAAACAGCGTTTCAACCGGCTTGATAGAAGCATGGACCTGTTTGATTTCGTCCATCATCGCTTCATCAACGTGCAGGCGACCAGCGGTATCCACCAGCAGCACGTCGTAGAATTTGAGTTTGGCTTCTTTCAGCGCGGCGTTAACGATATCGACCGGCTTCTGGCCGACATCCGACGGGAAGAAGTCCACACCGACCTGCTCGGCCAGCGTTTCCAGCTGTTTTATCGCCGCCGGGCGATAAACGTCCGCGGAGACCACCAGCACTTTCTTCTTGTGCTTCTCACGCAGGAATTTCCCCAGCTTACCGACACTGGTCGTTTTACCCGCCCCCTGCAGACCAGCCATCAGCACAACGGCTGGCGGCTGTGCAGCCAGATTCAGGGTCTGGTTTTCTTCGCCCATTGCCGCAACCAGTTCGTTACGGACAATCTTGACGAACTCCTGACCCGGCGTCAGGCTTTTGTTAACTTCATGACCAACCGCTTTCTCTTTTACGCGATTGATAAACTCACGCACTACCGGCAGCGCTACGTCAGCCTCCAGCAGCGCCATGCGCACTTCGCGCAGCGTCTCTTTAACGTTGTCTTCAGTAAGGCGTCCACGGCCACTGATATTGCGCAGCGTGCGCGACAAACGATCGGTTAAATTATCAAACATTGTCTCTCGCCTGGGGTGGAAACGGTCGGTCGCGACAGCGACACATCAACAGAAATTTGTCGCAGTATAACATGAAGCCGCCTTTGTTGTTATGCAACGGTTGGAGCAGCGGTCACGTAACGCTATACTGCTTTTCTTTATCACTGGCCAACTGTCGACACCTATATGCCCGTTTTTGCTCTGCTCGCCCTTGTCGCCTACTCAGTCAGCCTCGCGCTGATTATTCCCGCTCTGCTGCAAAAAAACAGCGGCTGGCGGCGTATGGCTATTCTCTCTGCGGTCGTCGCGCTGGTAAGTCATGCTATCGCCCTGGAAGCGCGAATTCTGCCCGGCGGTGAAAGCGGACAAAACCTGAGTCTGTTGAACGTCGGCTCACTGGTTAGCCTGATGATCTGTACGGTAATGACTATCGTCGCTTCCCGCAATCGTGGCTGGCTATTGCTGCCCATTGTCTACGCCTTTGCGCTAATCAACCTGGCCTTCGCCACGTTTATGCCGAACGAGTTCATCACCCATCTCGAAGCTACACCGGGCATGATGATTCACATCGGGCTATCGCTATTCGCTTACGCCACGCTGATTATCGCCGCACTGTATGCGCTGCAACTGGCATGGATCGACTACCAGTTGAAAAACAAAAAACTGGCCTTCAGCAATGAGATGCCGCCGCTAATGAGTATTGAGCGGAAAATGTTTCATATCACCCAAATTGGCGTGGTTCTGCTGACGCTCACCCTGTGCACTGGCCTGTTTTACATGCATAACCTGTTCAGTACCGAGAACATTGATAAAGCCGTTCTCTCTATCGTGGCATGGTTTGTCTATATCGTTCTGTTGTGGGGGCATTACCATGAAGGCTGGCGCGGACGTCGCGTCGTATGGTTTAACGTCGCAGGCGCAGGCATTCTAACGCTGGCCTATTTCGGCAGTCGTATCCTGCAGCAGTTCGTGAGTTAAATCTTTAAGGAACCCTACGTGGAACACATCTCCACCACCACGCTCATTATCACGCTTCTCATCATGGTGGTCATTTCCGCCTATTTTTCCGGTTCTGAAACCGGAATGATGACCCTGAATCGCTATCGTCTACGTCATCGGGCCAAGCAGGGAAATCGTCAGGCAAAACGCGTTGAAAAGCTACTTCGTAAGCCGGACCGCCTGATAAGCCTGGTGCTCATCGGTAATAATCTGGTGAATATTCTGGCCTCCGCGCTCGGCACCATTGTCGGTATGCGCCTGTATGGCGATGCGGGTGTCGCTATTGCCACTGGGGTACTGACGTTTGTCGTGCTGGTTTTTGCCGAAGTACTGCCCAAAACTATTGCCGCGCTGTATCCAGAAAAAGTTGCCTATCCGAGCAGTGTACTGCTGGCTCCACTGCAGATTCTGATGATGCCGTTGGTGTGGCTACTCAACACCATCACGCGGCTACTTATGCGCATGATGGGCATCAAAACGGATATCGTGGTGAGCGGTTCGCTGAGTAAAGATGAACTGCGAACGCTGGTGAATGAATCGCGCTCGCAAATTTCACGCCGTAACCAGGATATGCTGCTGTCAGTGCTGGATCTGGAAAAAGTCAGCGTCGATGACATCATGATCCCGCGTAACGAAATCATCGGCATTGATATTAACGATGACTGGAAGTCAATCGTGCGTCAGCTTTCGCACTCTCCACACGGCCGTATTGTGCTGTACCGCGACTCGCTGGACGACGCCATCAGTATGCTGCGCGTACGTGAAGCCTGGCGATTGATGGCAGAGAAAAAAGAGTTCACCAAAGAGACCATGTTACGTGCCGCCGACGAAATTTATTACGTCCCGGAAGGTACGCCTCTCAGCACCCAGCTCATTAAGTTTCAGCGAAACAAGAAGAAAGTGGGTCTGGTTGTTAATGAATATGGCGATATTCAGGGGCTGGTCACGGTCGAAGATATTCTGGAAGAGATTGTCGGCGACTTCACCACTTCAATGTCACCCACGCTTGCCGAAGAGGTAACGCCGCAGAATGATGGCTCGGTGATCATTGACGGCAGCGCCAACGTTCGTGAAATCAATAAGGCGTTTAACTGGCACCTGCCGGAAGATGACGCACGTACCGTGAATGGTATTATTCTTGAAGCGCTGGAAGAGATCCCGGTTGCCGGCACGTGTGTGCGCATCGGACAGTACGATATCGATATTCTCGACGTGCAGGACAATATGATTAAACAGGTGCAGGTATTGCCGGTCAAACCGCTACGGGAAAGCGTGTCGGACCAGTGAGAGTAATTCAGGCCGGGTAGCGCGTGAGCATTACCCGGCCTGAAGGCTGATTAGCCTTTGGCTTTAGCCACAGAGACCATCGCGGCGCGGATGGTACGTCCGTTCAGGGTATAGCCTTTCTGCATTACCATCAGCACATTACCGGCAGCAACGTCGTCGGACTCTACCATTGCAATTGCCTGGTGCACGTTCGGGTCCATCGGCACATCGATATCCGCAACCACCTGTACACCAAACTTCGCCACGACATCCAGCATTGACTTACGGGTCAGCTCAATACCTTCAACCATCGCCGCCATAGCGTCATTATCTTTGTCCGCCACTTCCAGCGCGCGGTCCAGGCTATCCAGCACCGGCAGCAGTTCGTTGACGAATTTTTCCAGCGCAAACTTATGCGCTTTTTCTACGTCCAGTTCGGTACGACGACGCAGGTTTTCCATTTCCGCTTTGATACGCAACACGCTGTCGCGCTCGCGAGTTTCGGCCTCAGCAAGCTGAGCTTCCAGATTCGCAATTTTTTCATCGCGCGGATCCACCTGCTCAGCAGAAGCGTCTGATTCAACCGCCTCAACTTCTTCGTGCTGATCCATGATAATTTCTTCCGGGGCTTGCCCCTCAGGCGTTTTCTGTTCTTTACTACTCATGAATTTCTCCGCGTTTTTTTCGCATTCATCTCGCTAACTTGGCTTATTATGGGGATCAGATTCAGGGATTCAAGGGAAGTACTCACATTGTCACTAATCTTCGTTACAAGGACCTCGAGAAAATGAACAAACATTTCAAGTGTATTGGCATTGTGGGGCATCCACGTCACCCCACTGCACTGACCACACATGAAATGCTCTACCGTTGGCTGTGCACCAAAGGTTATGAGGTTATCGTTGAGCAACAAATCGCCCACGAACTGCAGCTGAAAAATGTGAAAACTGGTACGCTCGCAGAGATTGGCCAACAGGCAGACCTCGCCGTGGTTGTCGGCGGCGACGGCAATATGCTGGGCGCCGCACGCACCCTGGCACGTTATGACATCAAGGTTATTGGCATTAACCGCGGCAACCTCGGTTTTTTGACCGACCTTGACCCAGACAATGCCCAACAACAGTTAGCTGACGTGCTGGAAGGCCACTACATCAGTGAAAAGCGCTTTTTACTCGAAGCTCAGGTGTGTCAACAGGATTGCCAGAAGCGCATTAGCACTGCCATCAATGAAGTTGTGCTGCACCCCGGGAAAGTGGCGCACATGATTGAATTTGAAGTCTATATCGATGAAATTTTTGCCTTCTCCCAACGTTCAGATGGGCTGATTATCTCGACGCCGACCGGCTCTACCGCCTACTCGCTCTCTGCCGGAGGCCCAATTCTGACGCCTTCTCTGGATGCCATTACGCTGGTACCCATGTTTCCGCATACGCTTTCCGCGCGACCGCTGGTGATCAACAGTAGCAGCACCATTCGCCTGCGCTTTTCCCATCGCCGTAACGATCTGGAGATCAGCTGTGACAGCCAAATCGCCCTACCTATACAGGAAGGTGAAGACGTATTGATTCGCCGCTGTGATTATCATCTGAACCTGATACATCCAAAAGATTACAGCTATTTCAACACATTAAGCACTAAGCTTGGTTGGTCAAAAAAATTATTCTAATTTAACGCCAACCTCTTTACTGTATAAAAAACCAGTTTATACTGTATGAAATTACAGTTATGGTTTTTCATACAGGAAAACAGCTATGTTGGCACAACTGACCATCAGCAATTTTGCTATCGTTCGTGAACTTGAGATCGATTTCCAGAACGGAATGACCGTTATCACCGGTGAGACCGGTGCGGGTAAGTCCATTGCCATTGATGCTCTCGGTTTGTGTCTGGGCGGACGCGCAGACGCAGACATGGTGCGTGCAGGCGCCATGCGAGCCGACCTCTGCGCCCGTTTTGCCTTAAAAGATACCCCCGCAGCCCTGCGCTGGCTGGAAGAGAACCAGCTTGAGGAAGGCCGTGAGTGTTTGCTGCGTCGCGTTATCAGCAGCGATGGCCGCTCCCGTGGGTTTATTAACGGAACCGCCGTTCCGTTATCGCAGTTGCGCGAGCTGGGCCAGTTACTTATTCAAATCCATGGCCAGCATGCGCATCAGCTCCTGACAAAATCAGAACACCAAAAATCCCTGCTTGATGGTTACGCCAATGAAGCGTCTCTGACCCAGGAAATGGCTGCGCGCTACCAACTGTGGCACCAAAGTTGTCGTGACCTGGCGCATCATCAGCAACAAAGCCTGGAACGCGCAGCCCGGGCGGAATTGTTGCAATACCAGTTAAAGGAACTGAACGAATTCAATCCGCAGCCGGGTGAGTTTGAGCAAATTGATGAAGAGTACAAGCGCCTGGCTAACAGTGGGCAATTGCTCACCACCAGCCAACAGGCGCTGGCTATCCTGGCTGATGGTGAAGACATCAATCTGCAAAGCCAACTGTACACCGCAAAACACCTGGTCACTGAACTGGCAGGCATGGACGGCAAACTTTCAGGTATTCTGGATATGCTGGAAGAGGCCACCATCCAGCTCAGCGAAGCCAGCGACGAGCTGCGCCACTATTGCGATCGTCTGGATTTAGACCCTAACCGCTTGTTCGAACTCGAACAGCGTATCTCCAGGCAAATCTCGTTGGCGCGTAAACATCATGTTGCCCCTGAAGTGCTGCCACAGTTCTATCAGTCGTTGCTGGATGAACAACAGCAACTGGACGATCAGGCCGACTCGCTCGAAACCTTAACCCTGGCGGTGAACAATCACCACCAGCAGGCGCTGGAAACGGCAAAAATGCTGCACCAACAGCGTCAGCATTATGCGCAGGAACTGGGGCAACTTATTACAGAGAGCATGCATGCTCTCTCGATGCCGCACGGTGTCTTTTGCATTGATGTGAAATTTGAGGAGCATCATCTGAGCGCAGACGGTGCCGATCGCGTGGAGTTTAAAGTGACCACTAACCCAGGTCAGCCGTTACAGCCAATTGCGAAAGTCGCTTCCGGCGGGGAACTGTCACGTATTGCGCTGGCTATTCAGGTCATTACAGCACGTAAGATGGAAACGCCTGCGCTAATTTTCGATGAGGTGGATGTTGGTATCAGCGGCCCGACGGCTGCGGTAGTGGGTAAAATGTTGCGACAGTTGGGCGAGTCAACGCAGGTAATGTGTGTTACTCACCTGCCGCAGGTTGCGGGCTGTGGTCATCAACATTTCTATGTCAGCAAAGAAACAGATGGCGCGATGACGGAAACACACATGCAGCCGCTTGATAAACGCGCTCGCCTGCAGGAATTAGCCCGTCTACTTGGCGGTAGCGAAGTGACGCGCAATACCCTCGCAAATGCAAAAGAACTGCTGGCGGCATAAACTTTTTTACCTTGTGAAGGTCTGAGTTCAACATAAAATCGCCGACCGACCCGACAGCAAAAGGTTTTAAAGTGGTGAAAGGTCTATTATCATCGGCATATTACATATGAGCCGCGTACTGCTCGGGCCCGAAAAGGAATCAAATCACTATGCGCTGTAAAACGCTGACTGCTGCTGCAGCAGTACTACTGATGTTGACTGCAGGCTGTTCCACTCTGGAGCGAGTGGTTTACCGCCCTGACATCAACCAGGGAAATTATCTGACACCTACCGATGTCGCTAAAGTGCGCACGGGTATGACGCAACAGCAGGTTGCTTATGCTCTGGGTACACCAATGATGTCCGATCCTTTTGGCACTAACACCTGGTTTTATGTGTTCCGTCAGCAACCTGGACATGAAGGCGTAACCCAGCAAACGCTGACGCTGACCTTTAACAGCAGCGGCGTATTGACCAACATTGATAACAAACCCGCTTTGACCGATAACAAGTAGGTTTGAGAGATCAAAAAAAGGTGCTCAATGAGCACCTTTTTTATTGTCTGTTACTTTTTAGCGGATTTCTCTGCTCGCTGTCTGCGCAGCTCTTTTGGGTCAGCAATCAGTGGCCGGTAAATTTCCACCCGATCGCCGTCATGTAGAACATCAGCAAGCTTTACCGGACGGCTGTAGATACCCACTTTATTTTTACTGAGATCGATATCGGTACGTAATTCCAGCAGCCCGGAAGCGCGGATAGCCTCTTCCACCGTTGCGCCCTGCTGCAGCGTTACGCGCTGTAAATACTGTTTCTCGGGTAGCGCGTACGCCACTTCAACGACAATTTTAGCCGACGCTGACACTGTAAACCTCTTTCGCGCGAACCGTGAAGGCCTGCACCATATTTGAAGCCAGTTCTTTAAAGATACGGCCAAACGCCAGCTCGATTAACTTATTGGTGAACTCAAAATCGAGGTGAAATTCAATACGACACGCTTCATGACTCAGTGGCGTAAACTTCCAGCCGCCAATCAGCTTCTTGAACGGCCCATCGACCAGATGCATCAGAATGCTCTGATTACTGGTCAGTTGATTGCGCGTGGTGAACGTTTTACTGATCCCTGCTTTCGAGACATCCACAGCGGCCGTCATTTGTCCCGGAGTCGACTCCAGTACGCGGCTACCGGTGCAACCCGGCAAAAACTGAGGATAGGACTTAACGTCATTCACTAGCTGATACATCTGTTCCGCACTGTAGGGTACTAAAGCGGTCCGGCTAATCTGAGGCATAACAATTCCCATCAATATCAATCACACAAATAATACCATTTATCACCCGCTAAAAAAAACGCTATAGCCTAACTCGTGCTAAGATAGCGCCTTGCGCCCCGCTGGATGAAATGGGGTGTTTTTCGATTCCAGATTACCTATACTGAGCGGCATTATGACGAAGAAAAAAGCACACAAACCTGGCTCAGCCACAATCGCGCTAAACAAGCGCGCACGACACGAATACTTTATTGAAGAAGAGTTCGAAGCAGGACTCGCCCTGCAAGGTTGGGAAGTCAAATCCCTGCGCGCGGGTAAAGCCAACATCGGCGACAGCTATGTCATACTCAAAGACGGCGAAGCGTTCCTGTTTGGCGCCAACTTCACGCCAATGGCGGTGGCCTCAACACACGTGGTATGCGACCCCACTCGGACCCGTAAACTGTTGTTAAACCAGCGTGAACTCGACTCCCTGTATGGTCGTATGAATCGTGATGGTTATACCGTCGTTGCGCTTTCGTTGTACTGGAAGAATGCCTGGTGCAAAGTGAAAATTGGCGTTGCGAAAGGTAAGAAACAGCACGACAAGCGCTCTGATGTGAAAGAACGCGAATGGCAGTTAGATAAAGCGCGTATCATGAAAAATGCTGGCCGCTAAATGCTACTCCCCTGTGACCAGTCTCTCCTCCTGAGACTGGTTCTTATTTTTTAGTTATCGAAACCCACACAATACATTCACCGAGTTTATAGTTTATTTATGCTGAATCGTTCAGATATGAAATAAACCCCCTGCCATTACCGTTGCGGTCTATAGTCCAATAATATAAAAGTTCAAGACCATAGCATTCATATTTCCATTTATTTAATAACACTATTATTACTATTGTTTATTATATTGACATTCATTTCAATAAAAACAAAATCATTTAAATACAATTAGTTGCCATGAAAACAACCGTTAAAAGCAAACTGGAAAGTATCCTTTTCAAATGACTAATTACTTTTTTAATATGGATAAGTTGCAGAATACTTTCTTTCTGACTATATCATCTAATACGAAAGAACTATTCAGCCGAAAGGACCCAGACGTATTTAATCAATAAACTAACATCTATGTGACCTAATCAATGAAATTACATGTGTAAATTCATCTTTATGATGAACGGAGCCCCTGTCTGCTCATTTTCCCAGCGCGCTGTTGCGGATTAATACTCCCGGCATGCCATCAGGAGTGAACATATGCGTCTACTCGCCGTTGTATCAAAATTAACTGGCGTTTCCACAAATGTTGAAGCCTCTGAAGTTACGCTCAGTTCACCTTCTATCGTGAAACTGTCTGTGTCGCGTGAGGAGGTGAGTCAACTCACGCGCGTTAATCAGGATCTGGTTGTCACACTCCGCTCAGGTGAAACCATCACCATTAAAAATTTCTACCTCGGAAAAGGCGAAGCGCAAAACCAACTTGTTCTGGAGGACAGTAATGGCGCACTGTGGTGGGTTCAGGATACTGACGGAGCATTCCATTTCCAGCACCTGGACGATCTCACACCGCTGATGACGGCCGAAGGCAGTCATGAAGGCGGCGCCGTCTGGCCGTGGGTTCTTGGCGGGATCGCTGTCGCTGGCGGGATTGGCCTCGCTGCGGGTGGCGGCGGCGGCGGCGGTGGGAGCGATAATAACGCTGGAAACGGTAATGCCGGGAACGGCAATGGTAGCGGCGGCAATGGCAACGGTGGCAACGGCGAAGGTAACGGTAACGGTAATGGCGACGGTGATGGCGACGGTGACGGTGATGGCGGCACACCGCCAACGACAACCCCTAACAGGCCTGACGTACCCGTTATCACCAGCATAATCGATAACCAGGACCTGATTACTGGCCCTGTCAATCAGCAGGAATCCACCAACGATAATACGCCGACACTCCAGGGCACCGGCCCCGCGAATGCCACATTACATATTTTTGATAACGGCGTCGAAATAGGCCAGGTGACAATCGATGCCAACGGCAACTGGTCGTTTACGCCATCCTCTCCTCTGGCAGACGGCACGCACCAGTTTACCGTCAGCGCTTCAGACGGTACGGGCAGCAGTGGCATGTCGGACAGTTGGGAAATTATTGTCGATTCGCTTGCCCCCGACGCCCCCGTGGTCACTCAGGAAACCGACAATGTCGGTTCCATTACCGGCTTTATCGCCAATAACGGCGTAACCGACGATGCTACGCCGACGCTCACTGGTACAGGCGAAGTAGGTAGTTTCATCAGCATTTCTGATAACGGCATTCTGATCGGCATGGTCCGGGTGGATGACAATGGGAACTGGACATTTACACCAGACATTCCGCTCAGCGATGGTGTTCACAATCTGACGCTGACGCAAACTGACGCCGCGGGTAACGTGAGCGCGGAAACGCGCGTGCCGACATTCACCGTTGATACCACCCCGCCTGCAGCCGCAGTCATTTCCTCCGTTAATCCAGAAGGTACCGAGGTAACTGGTCGCGCTGAGGCGGGAAGCCTGGTCATTATCATCGGCAGTAATAATCAGGTTTTGGGTTCAACTACGGTCGGTCAAACCGGCAATTTCGTCATCGCGATTTCGCCCTCACAGACGCACGGTGAAGCGCTGATCGCGAAAATTCAGGACCAGGCAGGCAACATCGGGCCAGATACCTCTTTCAATGCCACCAACTCTGGCTACCCGGGCGTGCCTGTTATCGTCAGCATAATGGATGATTTTGCCCCCTCAACCGGACCATTGAGCAATAATCAGGCCACCAACGATAATACCCCCACGCTCTCTGGCACTGCCGACGCCAACAGCACGGTGACTATTTACGACAACGGCACAATTATCGACAGCGTACTGGCTGACGGTAACGGTAACTGGACATGGACTTCCAGCTCCCCGTTATCAGATGAGCTACACGCCTTCACCGCCACCGCGACAAACCAGTCAGGTACAGGAGGTATGTCACCAGCGTTCAATATCAACATCGACACCCAGCCACCGTCGCCACCTGATGATCTCAACGTATCTGCGGATGGGACTGTCGTCACCGGAACGACCGATCCAGGCAATACCGTGGTTATCACCGGCAGTGGCGGAACTCAGATCGGCAGCGGCGTCGCCGGAACGGACGGCTCATTTACCATCACCATTAACCCACCACAGACCAATGGCGAAACCATTGAAGCCATCGCAACCGATCCGGCAGGAAACCCAAGCCTGCCTGAAACAGCGCTTGCACCAGACATTACCGCGCCACAGCCCCCAACAAACCTGCTAGTTAATGGCACTGGCGACCAGGTCACCGGCAAGGCCGAACCCAACAGTACGGTCAATATTCTGGATCCAGATGGCAATATCATTGGTACGGCAACTGCCGATACGGATGGGGATTTCACCGCAACGCTGGTTCCGCCGCAAACCAACGGCGAGACCCTTACGGCAAATGCGACCGACACCGCAGGCAACAAGGGCAACGACGCCTCTGTCAACGCACCGGACACCACGGCACCTGATGCGCCAACCGGCGTCACCGTCGCCGGAGACGGCGGTTCTGTAAGCGGACATGCTGAAGCGGGAAGCACCGTCACCGTTAAAGACAGCAACGGTAACCCGATTGGCATAGGCTAGGCTGACAGCGGCGGCAATTTCACCGTGTCTATAGCGCCGTCGCAAAAGAACGGCGAAACGGTAAAAGTCACCGCAACGGACAGCAGCAATAACGAGAGTCAGCCTACCTCCGCGTTGGCTCCGGATATCACTGCACCAAACCAGCCAGTTATTATTGCCGTTACTGATGATGTTGACGATTTCACTGCCCCCATCAATAACAATGGGTTAACCAACGACGATAAACCGAAAATTGAAGGCATCGCCGAAGCAGGTTCGCGGGTCAAAATTTATGATAATGGCACCCTGCTTGCGACCGTTACCGCTGATAACAACGGTAACTGGAACTATACGCCCACCGCAGCACTAAGCCAGGGCGCGCACGTATTTACGGTGACGGCAACAGACGCTGCCAACAACACCAGCAGCGCGGCCAGTTGGAAAATTATTGTCGATAGCATCGCCCCAACCGTTCCAGTAATAACGTTGGTTAACGATGATGTTGGCAGCATTACGGGCAACGTTGCAAATAACGGTTGGGTCACCAACGATAACACGCCAACCCTCTCGGGTACCGGTGAACCAGGTTCACTGGTGAGCCTGTACGATGGCAGTCTGTTGATGACGGTTATTCTTGTCGACAGTTCAGGCACCTGGAGCTATACCGTTCCGGGAAATCAGGTGCTCAGCGATCGCACTCATCAGTTTACGGTATCGGCAACCGATGCCGCCGGTAATGTCATCACCTCACCCACAGTGGTCAGCGTTACCGTAGATACTCAACCGCCAGGCGATCCTGTCATTTTGGCTGCCACCGACGACGTTGGGAATGCGCCGATCGATCTGTCTTCCGGAAGCCGTTCAAACGATACCTTACCAGAGCTGAAAGGAACCGGAATAGCCGGTTCTACAATCACCCTCTATGAGGGTTCCACGCCAATTGGCAGCACAACGGTTTTACCCGCCGGCACCTGGAGTATTCAACTCAGCCAACCGCTCAGTGAAGGCGCACACAATTTATCTGCTATCGCCACGGACGCTGCAGGCAACGCCAGCAATGCCGGGAACTTTACGCTGACGATTGATACCACCCCACCAGTTGCCCCGGTTATCAGCTCTGCAGAAGGTCTTATTGGGACAAATCTACAAACGCTGAGTAACGGCAGCAGTACCAAGAGCTCGAATCCCGAACTCTCCGGAACCGGCGAGCCCGGCGCGAAGATTACGATTTATGATAATGGCGGTTCTATTGGCACCGTCACCGTACAGCCAGACGGCACCTGGACATTTACCCCAACCTCACTCGCCGACGGGCCGCATAAATTTACCGCCACGGCGACTGACGTCGCGGGCAACACGGGGATCCCGTCGGCAAGCTTTACTCTGACAGTAGACAATACGCCTCCCGCACAACCAGCCGCGCCAATCATTACCGACGATGTGGCTCCGGTAACGGGTGTGGTCACTAATGGCAATACCAATGACACCACGCCAACCTTTAGCGGCACGGGGAACGTCGGGGATCTGATTACCCTCTATCTTGCCGGTACTCCCCCATTGCAGGGAACAACAACAGTAGGTGCAGACGGTAACTGGAGCTTCACTCCGTCAGCACCGGTTGCTCCTGGTAGTTATCAGGTAACTCTCACCGCAACCGATCCAGCAGGCAACGTCAGCCTGCCATCTAACGCCATAACACTGAACATCGACACGACGCCGTCTGCACCACCGGTGATCATCGCCGCCAACGATAATGTCGGTGATGTCACGGGCGACCTTGCGCCAGATGCCGTAACTGATGACACCACGCCAACCATTCGCGGTACTGGCACAGACGGGGATACCATCACCCTGTATAACGGGGGGACGGTAATCGGTACTACAACGGTGGCTGGCGGAACCTGGAGTATTACGCCAGGGACTGCGCTGGCGAACGGAAGCTACACGTTAAGCGCTACCGCAACCGATGCGGCAGGTAACATCAGCGACAATTCAAACAGTATTTCGTTTACGGTTAACAACACGAAGCTGACGTTGCCGCAGGTAACGGATATCCAGGATAACGTTGGAATCTTTACCGGTTCGCTAACCAGTGGCAGCGTCACGGACGATACCTCCCCGACCATTAGCGGGACCGGCACACCTGGCAGTACCGTGCTTATTTATGAGGGTAGTAATCCTGTTGCTACTGCCACCGTGGCCGCGAACGGCACCTGGAGTGTGGATGTTCCCCTCACGCCGAACGTCACTCACACACTGACGTTCGGCGCAGTGGATGCCGCAGGTAACTCACTGGCTGCAGATAACCCGCTGACGTTGATTGTCGATACCCAGCCGCCTGCAACGCCTACGGTTACCAGCGTAGATCCTAACGGGACGCTGGTAAGCGGTACGGCCGAAGAAGGCAGCACCGTGATTATTCGCAGCGGTAACACCATTCTCGGCCAGGGGGTGGCAGACGGTTCTGGTAACTTTGCTGTCACCATTTCGCCAGCGCAAACAACCGGTCAGGCGCTCAATGCCATCGCTCAGGACCCCGCCGGAAATCAAAGTGATCCGACAACGTTTAACGCCGCTACCTCCAGCGTTCCGCATCCACCGACTCTTGAGATCGTTGATGACATCGCGCCCATCATGGGGGTGATTGGCAACGGTAAAACCACCAACGACACCTTACCGCTGCTGCAAGGGACCGCCACTGCAGGGGCATCGGTGACTATCTATCAAAATGGCGCATTCATCGCCACGGTAACCGCCGATGCCGTGTCTGGCGCATGGAGTTATCAGCTACCCACTGCGCTGACTAACGGCATTACCTATAACTTCACGGTTTCACAAACGGTGGACGGTACCCCAAGTGGTCTGTCGCCCAACTACGCAATCACCATCGACACCACGCCCCCGCAGGTGCCAACTATCACCAGCATTATTGACGATATTGCCCCCGGCACCGGATCGTTGGATAAAGGGCAAATTACCAACGATTCACGCCCAACGTTTAACGGAACCGGCGAAGCGGGGGCAACCATCACCCTTTACGATAATGGCATCGCTTATGCCACTACCACGGTAAACAGCAACGGATTCTGGAGTTTTACCCCTACCGCTCCGCTGGGAGAAGGCGACCATATCTTTACCGCTCGCGCAACAGATGCCGCAGGCAACCAGGGAGATCCATCCGGTGATTTCCAGATCATTGTCGATACCCTGGTGCCGAATGCCCCCCTCTATTGTGACAGTCACGGACAACGTTGGTACAACCCAAATCCTAACCTCCGGGCAGTTGACCAACGATAATACTCCAACGCTTGCTGGCGTTACCGAGGCGGATTCGATTGTTACCATCCGCGATAACGGGGCGGTCATCGGCACAACCATCAGCGATGAAAACGGCAACTGGAGCTTTACGCCTGCGCCTGCTCTCGGTGAAGGCAGCCACTCGCTGACTGCCACCGTCACAGATGGCGCGGGCAATATCAGCCCGGCAACGCCGCCGTTTGTGGTTGTCGTCGACACGCAGCCGCCAGCGGCACCGACCATTACCTCCGTAATTGACGATCAGCCTGGCAATACAGCGCTGACCAACGGACAACTGACGAACGATGCGCAGCCTACGCTGAACGGCAAAGGCGAGATCGGCGCCATCATCACGATCCGTGATAACGGCGTCGCCATCGGTACAGCGCAGGTGGACGAGTCAGGCAACTGGCGCTTCACACCGGATGCACCGCTGGGACAGGGACAACATATATTCACCACCGTTGCCACCGATCAGGCAGGTAACTCCGGTGGGGTATCATCATCGTTTACTATTGAGCTGGACTCAGTTGCCCCGTCAATCCCGGTCATCAGCACAGTTCAGGACAGCACCGCACCGACAACAGGCCCGATAACCAACGGGCAGACCACGAATGAATCCCGTCCGGCCCTGAGCGGCACCGGTGAAATTGGCGCGACCATTACCGTCCTGAGCGATGGTCAGCCCATCGGCACCACCACCGTTGGGGCTAACGGCACCTGGAGCTTAACCCCAACGGATGCACTCAGTAACGGCCCGCATACGCTGACCGTCACCGCCACCGACAGCGCCGGTAATACCAGCCAGCCATCCAATAGCTTCACGCTTATCGTGGATACCGTGTTGCCTGGTACGCCAGCGATTACTCAAGTTGCAGATGATGTCGGCCCGCTGATCGGTAATCTGAACAACGGTCAGGCCACGAACGATCCACTCCCGACGCTAAGCGGCACGGCTGAAGCCAATGCCACGGTAAGAGTTTACGATAACGGATCGTTTATCGGCTTTACCTCAGCGGATGGCACGGGCGCCTGGAGCTTCACGCCAGGAACCGAGCTTGGCAACGGTAACCACGCGCTGACGGTGACAGCCACCGACGCTGCCGGAAACGTCAGCCTCACGTCCGCTGGATTTAACATCGTTGTTGATACCGTCGCCCCGCTTGCACCAACGATTATCCAGGCTTTTGATGACGTGCAGCCGGGAACCGGAACGCTGTCGAGCGGGGCCTTTACCAACGACACCCGTCCCGTACTCAACGGCTCGGCGGAAGCCGGTGCCCGGGTAGCCATTTACGATAATGGCACGCTGCTGGCAACGGTAACTGCGGCGATAGACGGCACCTGGGAATATCTGCCTGCCGCGCTGGGTAACGGTCAGCATGTGTTTACCGCTATCGCCACCGATGCCGCCGGAAACGTAAGTCCCACCTCCGGCGGGTTTATTATTAATGTCGACACCATTGCGCCATCCGCCCCGCTGCTGGTCTCAGTGGTGGATGATATCGCAGGCGGCGTGTTCAATGCGGCGCTCAACAACGGACAACTGACCAACGATGCGCGCCCGACGCTGAACGGTACCGCCGAGGCAGGCAGCACCGTCAGCATCTATGATGGAAGCACCCTGCTGGGTACGGCGCTGGTGCAAAGTAATAACAGTTGGTCGTTTACCCCAACTACGCCGCTGACGAATGGATCGCACACCTTCACCGTCACCGCGACTGATGCGGCGGGCAACACCAGCAGTGCGACGGCAGGCTTTAGCGTGGTGGTCGACACCACGGCGCCGACGCAGCCTTCAATCAGCAGCATTATTGACGACGTCGGGCCAAACACCGGGGCGATTGGCGCTAATCAGCCAACCAACGACGCACGCCCAACGTTAAACGGCACCACAGAAGCCAACGCGCGGGTCGATATTTACGATAACGGCAGCTTTGTCATCAGCGTGACAGCGGACGGCAGCGGCAACTGGAGTTACACCCCAACCACCGCGCTGGCACAAGGTACCCACTCCTTTACCATCACCGCAACGGACAGTGCGGGTAATACCAGTGGCATATCGTCTGCGGCAGCGATCGTGGTCGATACCGTCGCCCCGGGCATTCCTACAGGGCTGGCGGTAAACGCCAACGGTACCACGCTCACCGGCGTTGCCGAGCCAAACAGCACGGTCATTATTACCTCCAGCGGTGGAACGGTGCTCGGCACGGCAACCGCCAACGCCTCCGGTAATTTCACCTTCACGCTGAACCCACCGCAAATCAGTGGGCAAACGCTGCAGGTCAGCGCCCAGGATGCCGCAGGCAACATCGGCACGGCGGGTAACGTTCTGGCACCGTTTACCGGCGTACCGCCTGTACCAGTTATTGCCAGCGTTCTCGATGACGTCGGTACGATCACGGGGCCCGTCGCCCCCGGTAAAACCACCAATGATACGCTGCCAACGCTCAGCGGAACGGCGCAGGCTAACGCCATCGTCAGCCTGTACAACAACGGCGTGCTAATGGGCACCACGACCGCAGACGGTAACGGGATCTGGAGCTTTACCCCATCCGGGGCGCTCAGCGAAGGTAACCACGCGTTTACCGCCACTGCAACAAACGCCAACGGCGCAAGCGGGTTGTCCAGCTCGTTCAGCGTGATTGTGGACACCACGCCACCGACAGCACCAACGATACTGATCAGCGCCGATGGCGGCACCGTCAGCGGCGTCGCCGAAGCGGGAAGCACGGTCACTATCTCCCTGCCCGGCGGCACCAGCGTGACGGCAATAGCCAACAGCAGCGGTGTCTACAGCGTCAACCTGCCGGTTCGCCAGATTGAAGGCCAGTCGCTGTCCGCCACGGCGACCGATGCGGCGGGCAATACCTCATCGCCGACAAGCGCTATCGCACCGGTATTGCCACTGCTGGCTGAAGACAACGTCACCAGCCTGCCGCTGCAAACCGATGTTATCGTCAGCACCGATCATCAAAGCGATTATGGTTTCCTGCTGGTTAATGCGTTGGGGAATGTCGCCAACGTGCTGGGGAACGATACGGCAAGCGTTAATTTCAGCATCGCTTCTGGCGGCAGCGGGTCCATTACGATCAATGCCGCCGCGACCGGCGTGGTGCTGTCGCTGTTAAACACGCTTGAAGTCGTTATCCAGCGCTTTGACACCGGGCTGAATGCCTGGGTAACGGTGGTGGATACCGGGAAACCAGACTTCGCCAGCCTGCTCACCCTGGGCGCCTCGGGCGTAACGCTCAATTACAGCGGGCTGACTGGCGGTGATTACCGCGTGGTCAGCTACAACACCAACCTGCTGGCGACCGGGGCATACACCAGCCTTGATGTCTCAGTGGTAAAAGCCAGCGCAGGGACCATCATCGGCGGTACCACGGAATCCGGGAACATCATTACGGATACCGATCCCGCCAACGGGCAGGATAATGCGCCTTCCGGCACGCTGGTCACCGCCATCACCGACGGTAACGGCAACGTTGTGAATATCCCGGCGGGCGGCATTGATGTGCAAGGGAAATACGGTATTCTGCATATCAATCAGAACGGTAGCTACACCTATACCCTGACCAATACGTCAATCTCAGTGTATGGTCGTTCTGAAAGTTTCACCTACACGCTGACGCATGGCAGCGATCACTCCTCGGCAAAACTGGTGGTAACGCTCGGTCAGGCTCCAACCACCAGTACGGTAACCGCGGCAGACGATGTAGCTGCGCTGACTTACGGAACGCAAGTCATCGCGGTTGACCACTTGCCTTCACAACAAACTGGCTTCACGCTCGCCAACGTCGGACTGGGTAATGTGCTGGACGTCAGTCTGGTCAACGGTCTGACTAACCCGATTAAGTTCAACGTTGACGATGGCGCAACCCGCACGCTGACCGTACAGGCGAATGTTCTCGGCGTGACGCTTGGCGGCTTCGATCTCTATGTTTATCGCTTCAACGAGTCAATTCAGCAGTATGAGCAGTACCGGGTACAGCCAAACTGGGTCACTGCCCTACTGGGCGGAAGTTCTTCAGCGTATACCATTACGCTACCAGGTGGCGATTATCTGTTCCTGCTTAACGCCTCCGGCGGCCTGACGCTGCTGACCAGCTATACCCTGAATATTCAGGCCGATCACACCTACGCCGTCGACAGCCTGAGTGCGACAACCAATGGCAATCTGCTGGTCAACGACTCAGCTCCGGCCAATACCGTTATCACCGAAGTAAACGGTATTGTCGTTAACGGGACGGGCACTACCACTATTAATGGACAGTACGGCACGCTGACTATCGATGCGAAGGGGAACTACACCTACACGCTAAGAAGCGGACTGGGTGCAGACGGTATCAACACCCCGGACAGCTTCGTGTATAAGGTCAGAGCACCAAACGGCGATACCGGCAGCGCCTCGCTGAATATCAAACCAACGCCGCAGCCGCTGGACGCCGTAAATGACGTCAGCAGCACGATGGCGGTCACCACGCAGGCGGACACCTCCAGATTGTTTGCTGACAACAGCGTCGGGAACGCCAGTTGGAACGCCCAACTCCTTTCTCCCACCTCACAAAATGGCACTGGCGTCATTGAGGTCGCGACGGGAACGGCGGTGCAAAACGCCATACTGCATTTTAACGTTGCTTCAGGTCTGACGCTGGGCGGACTGACCGTCACCTGGGCGCTGTATGACAGCAACAACGTTAAGGTTGCCAGTAACTCATTCAACGGTGGATTGCTCATTGGCGGCAATATCGATATTGCCCTGGGGATCATGTTGCACCCCGGTAACTATCGACTCGACTACACCGGCAGCGTCGGGGCTTTAGGGCTGGGGAATATCACCATCACCCCTAGCGTGAAAGGCACGATAATCGACCTGCAGAACGTCGAAACGTCCGCGGCAAACAGCGTCGCCGGCAACATTTATGATGGGGACCATATTGCCAGCGTGCATACCTTGCTGACGGTGAGCGGCACGGGCGGTAGCACCGCCACGCTGGATCCGCTGAGCAGCACGACCAGCGCCATCATTAACGGGTTGTACGGCAAACTGACCATTGGCATTGATGGTCATTACACCTACGCCCTCAACAGCGATGTCTCACTTTCCACCATCCTCACCAAAGAGACATTTACTTACACCCTAAACGATCAGAATGGGCATACCGATACCGCTACGTTGACCATCAACATGAATCCGCAGGTTGTAAGCACCGTAGATGCCGATCGTTTTACCGGCAGTGTCTACGGCGATACGCTGATTTATCACCTGCTCAACGCCAACGACGCTACCGGTGGTAACGTTGGCAATGTTGGCGTTGGACCTACCGATACCTGGACCAACTTCTCGCTGGCCCAGGGTGACAAAATCGATATCGGCGACCTGCTGGTGGGCTGGAACGGGCAGAACGCTACGCTCGGCAACTACCTCACCGTGACCACCAGCGGTAACAACACGGTGATTGCCATCGACCGCGACGGTACGGGCAACACTTATCACTCAACCAATCTCATAACGCTGGAGAACGTACACACCACGCTCGATGAGCTGGTGCAACAAAATCACATTGTGCCCTGAAGCTAACGCATAACGTTAAAGCGCCATAACTACAGCCCCGGATGCCATGACGTCCGGGGCAATAACAGTCGTCGCTGCCGTATTTTGTAAGGGATAAACTATGAGAAATGTCGCGCCTGTTGCCTTACTGCTGGCATTAACGCTCTGTACCCTGCGGGTGAATGCCGAAGATGAACCGCAAATTATTACGCCGGAAGGCCTGGCCACCAGCCAGATGCTGCCCTCGCTGGACGGCGCGGTTGCCGATCTGCCGCTAAGCGCCGCCGCCCCCGGCAGCCTGACGCTCAACGACGCAGTGAGTCGCGCCGTGAGCTGGCATCCTTCTATTCGTGAATCCATCGGCAAACTGCTCTCACAAAATGAGCAGATCGACGTGGCGAAATCAAAATATTACCCGCAGGTTTCTGCCGGGATGAACAACGGTTACAGCAATACTTACACCGATCACGGCTTTAGCCCGGCCCTGGTTATTTCAGTGTCGCAAATGCTGTACGACTTCGGCAAAGTGGCAAGCCAGGTCCGTGCTGAAACCGCCGGATCCGCACAACAGCAGGCGAATGTGTTACTCAGTATTGATACCATCGCCCACGCAACCGCCAACGCGATAGTCCAGGTGCAGACGTGGCAGCAAATGGTGGACGCCGCCGAAGCGCAGCTCAGCGCCTTGAACGGTATTGGTCGGCTGACCCGTCAACGCAATGATGAAGGGGCAACCTCGCTATCCGACGTGGTGCAAACCGATGCGCGTATCGAGTCTGCACGTTCTCAGTTGGCGCAGTATCAGGCCAATCTCGACAGCAGCAAGGCAACGCTGATGAGCTTCCTCGGCTGGAATTCGCTTAACGGCATCAGCAACGAATTTCCGGTCAAACTGGACAGCAGTTGTGATGTGGTCAAACCGGACGATAAGCTGGTTCCTGCGGTGCTGGCGGCATGGGCGCAGGCGAATGTGGCCCAGGCAAATCTCGATTACGCCAACGCGCAGATGACGCCCACTATCTCCCTGGAGCCGTCGGTTCAGCACTATCTCAACGACAAATACCCCAGCCATGAGGTGCTCGACAAAACCCAGTACTCCACGTGGGTAAAAGTCGAGATGCCGCTGTATCAGGGGGGCGGACTTACCGCCAGACGCAACGCCGCCAGTCACGCGGTAGAGTCTGCACAGTTCTCCATCCAGCGTACCCGACTTGAAGTGCGGCAGAAATTACTGGAATCCCGCAGCCAGGCGATGAGCCTCGCCACTGCCCTGCAGATCCTGCGTCGCCAGCAACGGCTGAGTGAACAAACGCGCGAGCTTTATCAACAGCAGTATCTGGACCTCGGGTCACGCCCACTGCTCGATGTGCTTAACGCCGAGCAGGAGGTATATCAGGCCCGTTTTGCTGAACTCCAGACTCAAAACCAGCTGCGCCAGCTCCAGTTGAACTGCCTCTATAACACCGGATCGCTTCGCCAGGCGTTCGCCTTAAATAACCGCAGTATTCAATCGGTGGAGATAAAGCTATGAGCGACGTCGATACACATGCGGAAGATGCGATTGGCGAACACGCCCTGAGCCAGTGGGCGCAGGCAATGACGCATATTGCCAGCCACTATCGCGTTGCCTGTTCGCCCGGTGCAATCCAGGCCAACGCCCCGTGGTTTGCGGGAAAAAGCCGAGCTATGGCCCTGTCGCAGCTGGCGCGTCAGGCGGGGCTGTCATTTCATGCGCTGGATACCGCCACGCAGGCGTTCGGCCAGTGGCGTCTGCCGGTGGTGGCAGAACTGCGCGACGGCCAACTGATGGTGATAGAACATTTCAACGGTGAAGATGCGTTGGATGTTTTTATCATCGCCGAAGAGGGCCAGCGTAACCGACTCACAGTTGCAGAACTTCTGCCGGAGCTCGTGAGCATTACTGCGCTGCGCCCGCTGTCAGCGCTGAAGGACAGTCGGGTAGACCGCTATATTTCGCGCTTCAGGCCCGACTGGATGCGCGAACTGGTGTTACAGGACATCCGCCCTTACCTGCCGGTCATGGTTGCCGCCTTTCTGATTAACGTCCTGTCGCTTGCCGGGATTATCTTTTCGATGCAGGTCTATGATCGGGTGATCCCCGCCCAGTCTTATCCAACGCTGTATGTTCTCTCCACCGGCGTTCTGGTGGCGGTGCTGTTTGGCTTTTTGCTGCGCGAAGCGCGTACCCACATAATGGACCTGCTCGGCAAACGCGCTGATATGCGCATTTCCGATCGCGTGTTCAGCCACGCATTGCGGCTGCGCAACAGCGCCGTTCCCCGCTCGACGGGGAGCTTTATTTCTCAACTGCGCGAGCTGGAACAGGTTCGCGAGATGATCACCTCCTCGACCCTGTCGACGATTGTCGATCTACCGTTTTTCTTTTTGTTTATCGTGGTGCTGGCCTTTATCGCCCCGCCGCTGGCGTGGATAGCCCCCGTCGCGGCCCTGCTGATGATCCTGCCTGGTTTGCTGTTACAGAAGAAACTGGCGGTACTCGCCAACCAGGCAGCGCATGAATCCACCCTGCGCAACGCGGTGCTGGTCGAGAGCGTTCAGGGGCTGGAAGATATCAAGCTGATGCAGGCGGAAAACCGCTTTTTACAGCAGTGGAACAGCTACATCCGTATTACCGGAGAGTCCGGGCTGCGCACGCGCAAGCTGACTCAGGGGCTGATTGGCTGGGGCATGTCGGTACAAAGCCTGGTCTACGCCGCCATCATTATGTTCGGCGCGCCGATGGTCATTGAAGGCACAATGACCACCGGGGCGGTGGTGGCCGCGTCGATGCTCGGTTCCAGAATGATTGCCCCGATGGCGAACCTGTGCGGCGTGCTGGCCCGCTGGCAGCAGGTCAAGGCGGCGAAGATGGGGTTAGACAGCATCATGCAGCTTCCCACCGAAACGCAGTACGATGAAGACCGTGTGCATCAGGAGATTTTTCACGGCCATTATCTGTTTGAAAACGCGCACTTTCGCTACCACAGCGACGATCAACGCGTTCCGCTGCGCATCTCACGTCTGGAGGTCATGCCCGGCGAACGGGTGGCGATCCTCGGGCGTAACGGCGCCGGGAAATCAACGCTGCTACAGGCCATGGCGGGCGGCGTGGAGATTATCCAGGGCGATGTCCGACTCGATAACCTGAGCCTGGCGCAGATCGATATGGCCGATTTACGCCGCAATATCGGTTTTCTCAGTCAGAATGCGCGGATGTTTTTCGGCACCTTGCGCGAGAACCTGACCCTCGGCGCACCGCATGCCAGCGACGCGCAGATCTTCGAAGCGCTGGAGGTCAGCGGTGCGGCGGCTTTCGTTAAACAACTCGCCAAAGGACTGGCGCACCCCATTATGGAGGGCGGCAACGGTCTGTCCGGTGGACAACGGCAGTCGATCCTGCTGGCAAGAATGCTGCTGCGATCGCCCAATATCGTGCTGCTCGACGAACCCAGCGCCTCGCTGGATGAACATACCGAACGAGAGTTTATTCAGCGCCTGAACCAGTGGCTGGGCAACCGAACATTGATTGTCGCCACCCATCGCGTGCCGGTTCTGGAGCTGGTCGAGCGCGTAGTGGTGTTAAAAGAAGGTCAACTGGTCATGGATGCCCCGAAAGCGCAGGCGCTGAATGCGAGCCGGGCACCAGCCCCTACTCACGGTCGGGAGTGGAAAAATGAAAACCAATCCGCATGACGCTGCCATGGACGACCTCGATATCCGCCGCGAGCACCGTTTCTCCGGGGCCAGCCGCATTATTCTGCTCAGCACGCTGCTGTTTGCCGTCCTGGGTATCTGGGCGTATTTCGGCAAGCTGGATGAAGTCTCGACCGGCAGCGGGAAGGTAATCCCCAGCTCGCGCGAGCAGGTTTTGCAGTCGCTGGATGGCGGCATTCTCGCCGAGCTCACGGTACGCGAAGGAGATAAAGTACAGGCTAATCAGATTGTCGCGCGCCTCGACCCCACTCGCTCTGAGTCCAACGTTGGGGAGAGCGCCGCCCGCTATCGCGCCTCACTGGCTTCCAGCGCAAGGCTCAATGCCGAAGTTAACGATCTGCCGCTCGTGTTTCCCGCTTCACTACGCGCCTGGCCGGATCTCATCGCCTCCGAAACGCGCTTGTATAAAAGTCGCCGCGCGCAGCTCGCTGATTCTATGGCAGAACTGCAGGATGCGCTGGTCTCGGTAAATAAAGAGCTGGCCATAACCCAACGGCTGGAAAAAAGTGGTGCCGCCAGCCACGTTGAAGTGCTGCGCCTGCAACGACAAAAAAGCGATTTGGGATTAAAAATCACCGATCTGCGCTCACAATACTTCGTGCAGGCGCGGGAAGCGCTGTCAAAAGCCAATGCCGAAGTGGATATGCTGGCGGCTATTTTGAAAGGACGCGAGGATTCCGTCACCCGCCTGACCGTGCGCGCGCCGATGCGCGGTATTGTGAAAAACATCCAGGTCACTACCATTGGCGGCGTTATCCCGCCCAATGGCGAGATGATGGAGATTGTACCGCTGGACGATCATCTGCTGATAGAAACCCGCCTGTCTCCGCGCGATATCGCGTTCATCCACCCCGGCCAGCGGGCGCTGGTGAAGATAACCGCTTATGACTACGCGATTTACGGCGGTCTGGAAGGCGTAGTCGAAACTATTTCCCCGGACACTATTCAAGACAAAGTGAAACCGGAAATATTCTACTACCGCGTGTTTATCCGCACCCATCAGGACTTCTTACAAAACAAACTGGGACGCCATTTCTCCATCGTACCGGGAATGATTGCCACAGTGGATATAAAAACAGGTGAAAAAACCATCGTCGACTATTTAATCAAACCGTTTAATCGCGCAAAAGAAGCGCTGCGCGAGCGGTAAATCCTTGAGGATTAGGGGTTGCGGGGGCTGGTCACGCGTGTCACAAGTCTGTTATACTTGCTCTAACACATTGGGGCTGATTCTGGATTCGACGGGATTCGCGAAACCCAAGGTGCATGCCGAGGGGCGGTTGGCCTCGTAAAAAGCCGCAAAAAAATAGTCGCAAACGACGAAAACTACGCTTTAGCAGCTTAATAACCTGCTCTGAGCCCTCTCTCCCTAGCTTCCGCTCTTAAGACGGGGATCAAAGAGAGGTCAAACCCAAAAGAGATCGCGTGGAGGCCCTGCCTGGGGTTGAAGCGTTAAATCTAATCAGGCTAGTCTGGTAGTGGCGTGTCTGTCCGCAGGTGCCAGGCGAATGTAAAGACTGACTAAGCATGTAGTACCGAGGATGTAGGAATTTCGGACGCGGGTTCAACTCCCGCCAGCTCCACCAAATAATTATCCGGATACGTCCGGTGAAGTACAGAAAGCCCGCATGGCACAAGCCCTGCGGGCTTTTTTGTGTCTGCCGTTGTCCGAGAGCATCCGGCTAAATCCAGAGAAAATTGGTACACGTTTAGGTACACGCTATACTGTGGGCCATTAAACGTGTACCAATTATGGAAGGGATCCAGACATGGCGCGCATCACACGCCCCCTAACTAACAACGAAATCCTCAAAGCTAAACCCCGCGAAAAAGACTTCACTTTGCATGATGGTGACGGCCTGTTCTTACTCATCAAAACATCTGGTAAAAAGCTCTGGCGCTTCCGATACCAGCGTCCGGTAAGTAATAGCCGAACTAATCTGAGTCTCGGCTCATACCCTTCGCTTACGCTCGCAGCAGCTCGCCAGATACGCGACCAACATTTAGCTACGCTCGCGCAAGGGATGGATCCTCAACAGCAACAAGAGCAAGCGTCAGAGCAACGTCAGATGGAGCTGGATAGTATTTTCTCAACAGTGGCCGCCAACTGGTTCAAAATGAAAAGCAAAAGCGTCACAGAGGACTACGCGAAAGATATTTGGCGCTCTTTAGATAAGGACGTGTTCCCTGCTATAGGCGTTATACCCGTTCAGGAGATAAAGGCCAGAACGATTATTGAAGCATTAGAGCCAATCAAAGCGCGTGGTGCGCTGGAGACTGTTCGCCGTTTAGTGCAACGTGTAAACGAGATAATGATTTATGCAGTTAATACCGGTCTCATTGACGCCAATCCTGCCTCAGGCGTAGGTATGGCTTTTGAGAAACCCAAAAAGCAAAACATGCCAACACTGCGGCCTGAAGAATTGCCGAAGCTAATGCGTTCTTTGGTCATGTCAAACTTATCTGTTCCGACTCGCTGTCTGATTGAATGGCAACTCCTGACTCTCGTGCGTCCATCTGAAGCATCTGGTACTCGTTGGGAAGAGATCGACCTTGAGACCAGACTCTGGACGATTCCAGCCGAAAGGATGAAAGCGAAGCGTGAACACATCGTACCGCTTTCTCCTCAGGCATTAGAGATTCTGGAAGTGATGAAGCCTATAAGTAAGAATCGTGAATACGTTTTTCCAAGTCGTAACGATCCAAATCAACCAATGAATAGCCAGACTGCTAACGCTGCCTTAAAGCGGATTGGCTATGGTGGTAGGTTAGTTGCGCATGGTCTTCGCTCGATAGCAAGTACTGCATTAAATGAATCAGGCTTTAATTCTGACGTTATTGAATCTGCTCTGGCACATTGTGATAAAAACGAAGTTAGGCGCGCATACAACCGCTCCATTTATCTGCCGCAACGCACAAATCTTATGGATTGGTGGGGGAATTTTGTACGTTCTGTTTAAACTAACTTGCTTACTTTTTAACGCTGATCTAAGCTAACTCCATCTTTACGCGAAGGTTTATGTTACTTAAACCTAGTCGGGCGATTAGCCAGACATACAGTATTGAGGACACTTAGGGTTGCGCAAAAGCACTTCTCTAACGATCCTTGATCAGGAGCGTCAGAGAAGTCTTTTGCGCATCCTCTAGGTAAAGATTTAAACAAAGCGGATTTCCGCTTTGTTTTTTTATGGAGAGATTGAATTGAGTACGGCAAAGGGTAATGAAAGCTACGAAGATACACTCATTGATGAGTTCAGTTCTCTCTCGTACTCCAATTTTTCCCTTTACTTAACACCTCATAAAATTTTTATCTGTGGTGGAGATACAAACACTGGAAAGCTGATTCCGCAAAGTTTACGCGACAGGATAATTGCATTCTTTGAGGTTAATGAAGAACATGGTCTCTCAAAATCCTTCATAATGGCCGAAACATTCAAGGATTATTTCCGAGAAAACACATATTCAGATTTGTTTTCATTTGAGGATGATATTGCCAAACTATCCACACTTATAATCATTTGCTTAGAAAGCCCCGGTTCTCTTGTCGAATTAGGCATGTTTGCAAACATTAGCGACCCTAAAAAAATACTTATCTTCGCTCCAGATGAACATGTACAGGCTGAAGACTCATTTATTTACCTGGGTCCTTTATCATATTTAAAACGAAAAGATAAAGAGTCAGTGCATATCTTCCCATGGCCCAGCAACACAGAGATAAATTACCCAGACTTACCATTGGTAATAGAGTGCATAAAAAATAGACTTAAAACCGCAAGTAAAACAACTGCTTTTAATATATCTAACCCTGCACATATAGCATTATTAGTCTACGATATCATCCATACATTCTATCCAATAAAAGACTATGAAATTGAATTAGCATTAATAGCACTCAATATCGAAATAGATGAAAACGTCATAAAGAGACTGCTTTATTTATTACAATCAATGTCTATGATTGGCAAAAAGAAATATAGCAATATAACTTTTTACTACCCTCTGGAAAGTAAAAAAAGAGTTATACTTGGAAAAGATAAACTTGGACGAATAAAAGAATATAAGGCCATGAGAATAAGAGCCGTCACATCATTTGTTCTATCTGATGACGAGGCATCCAGAAAAAGAAAGCTTGCATTATCTGCAATTACAAAAATGCTTGAGGATGACGCCAAATGAGTATACTTAACCAGTTATCCGCCACATTATTCATGGATAAAGACTCGTTGAAAAGCTTTATCTCGACAGCCCCTCGCCGCTATAAGAAATATACCATACCAAAGAGAAGCGGTGATGGAGTTCGTATTATCGCTCAGCCATCTAAGCAAATTAAGTCTTTACAACGTTTTACTGCCAACCTGCTTTCTGAACATTTGAAAGTACATTATGCGGCTCATGCCTATGTTCCTGGTAAGGGTATAAAAACTAATGCCGCCGCACACAAAAATAGTCAATTCATATTAAAAATAGACTTCAAGGATTTCTTCCATTCTATTACACCTGATCTTTTCATTAAGACCCTCGAAGCCAATGGGGCTAATATATCAGAAGAAGATAGATTTATCATCGCCCATCTTTTATTCTGGAAACTAAGAGGCAATAGCCCTCTTAGATTAAGTATTGGAGCCCCAACATCCCCGTTAATATCTAACGCAATCATGTATTGTTTTGATGAGGAATTAACAAATTACTGCACTGACTTAAATGTAACTTACACACGTTACGCCGATGATTTGACCTTTTCATCATTTCATGGTTTAAGCTTAGCGACAATACAGCGCACAGTACAAACTCTATTAATAAAACATTACAACAGAAAAATCAGAATAAATAGAGATAAAACAATTTTTTGCAACAAAGCTATGAATAGAACCATTACTGGTGTAGTACTAAATAATAGCAATGAATTATCCTTAGGAAGAAAAAAGAAAAGGATGATTAGTTCTTTAGTACATAAATTTTCGTATAGTTTATTAAACCAAAAAGAGATTAATTATCTTAACGGCATATTGGGACATGCTTTTCATATAGAACCTCAATTCATTGAGCGTCTTCAAGTTAAATATGGGCATGACGTTATTGATAAGATTAAGCAGTCAATAACCTATGACGACATCACTTAACCCCCCAAAAGGGTATCATTAGCTTTTCGATACATATCATAATTTCTTTATCGCATCAGCTATTTGATGCGATAACTGCATTACATATACCAATCTCTTTAACATCCTGATATTCAAAAATATTTAAATGTAATTATCAGCGCGCAATGCTCTCCCCGCCACGCCTGCCCGCTTTATAGGGTAGTTTTCATGCAGGTGCATGAACCGGCTCAGGCCGCGCCGGTAATGGCGTGGTAGGGGAAATAAAATACGGGGATTTGCATGCAAAACCATGCACCGTATGGATGCATGGCTTTTTTCGGGAAAAATAGCGGAATTTTCGGGGATTTTTTCGCGTGCTACCGTGCGGCCAGTTCTGCACGTCGGCGGGTGTAAATCAGGTTCTGTGCCGGGGTGAATTTCTCGCGATTATCATCCCGCGAAACCGCATCAGGCCTGAATCCGATGGCCGTTAAAATATCGCTGTCCTGCGCGGAATAATTAATTTTTTCACCTGCGGCCAGCCATACCGACAGGGCTTCACGCAGATAATCAACCGAGTGCTGCATGGCGCTCTGTTTTACTGCGGGAAGCTGTTCGTTATACCCCATCAGCTCAGGTGCCAGCGTGGCGGCCAGCTCCGCGCCGTGCTGCTGCATAAAGTCATGGAGCCGGTTGCGGATGCTGATGTGCTGCACTTTCTCATGTGAGCGGATATAACGACCGGCGGCCTGATTAATCTCCCATTTTTTCACGTCGATATTGTCGCGCAAATCCTGCATTCTGCGCGGGATTTGTTCGTCACCGGCAAGGAGCTGTTCACGGTATTCCCGTTCAAGGTCTGCCAGTTCGGCTTTACGTTTCAGCCAGGTATTTTTGTTCGTCTGACAGGCCTCAAAGGCCTGCTGTATGGTCACAGTGGTCACGAGTCTCTCTCCTGATTAATGCCGGAACGGCGAGCTGTAGCAGCCCTGTACTTTACGCGGCGGCGGTGGCGTCACCGGTGCGGGGTCGGGTTTCTCCGGTGCGGCACGTATCACACCGTCAACAGACTCGATGGTGCGGAAAGTGGCCGAGCATTCGATATTGGTACACTGGTGATAACGCTGTTTGACGTTTTCCGACAGATACCGGCTGGTACGGACGTGCGCGGTCTTTTTGCAGAACGGGCAGTGAAACATAATTCAGCCCTCTGCCTGTTCGTGGTCTTTTGCGGCCAGTTCAGCGGCAAGCTTCATCCGTCTGGCTGGGCTTCTTAACAGCGCCATATCAACCCCGGTTATTACCGGGCGATTCATGCCGGTTACGGACAGGACCGGCTCCTGCTCCATATCAAAATGATACAGGGCTGACTGCAGATTCAGGGCATCACCCAGCTCACGGGTCACGGTCGCACGCGGCGAGGTTTCTCCGCTCATTTCCAGCGACCGTATACGCAACAGAAAGGCACGTAACAGTGCGGGGCTGATACCGGCCAGCGCCTTCTTCCACTCGCTGTTGGCGTAAGTGGTGAACGCTTTTTCATGGGCGCTGATATAAGCAGTACCGGAGGAGCATGCTCCAAGCATGGCGTGGCTTTTGTCTTTCTCCAGCTCGGTAATCAGACCGGTGAACTCATCAGCCAGTTCGCGGCTGGCGATACGTTTACTGTGTTCAGCTTTCAGTTCAGGAGTGAGGTTGCCGCGCAGGGTTCGAAAGCGGCTGCGCCAGTCCTGTTCGGCCTGTGCACTTTCACTGAGGGCGGTCTGTCGTTCCTGCTCACAACGCTGAATGGAAGCCTCAATGTCGCTGAGTTTACCCATGCTGGCCGTGTGTGCATCTTTTGCTTCGTTAAGTGCGGCCAGCGCACCGGCAATGCGTTGTTCCGCGCCTTCATCCTGTTTACTGATAACGGTCTGCATGGCTTTGATAATGAGTTCGGGTTTCATGTTCAGGTTCTCCGTGTGTTCAACCTGAAATGATTCTGACGCCTCCTGCACAACAACACGATTCATTGCCGTTGTCAGAATGCTGGCACAAACAGACCTTAAAAACCGGCTGGCCAGAGAAAGGTCGCAGGAAAACCTTACTCACCGTTTATTTTTTTACTTATAACTATTCACCACTGTTCACCTCAAATAAAAATATAAGTAATACAGTAAGTTAAATGGTGAACAGTTGAGGGTCTGACTGTTCACCGTCTGTTCACCACTGTTCACCCTCCTGTTTTGCTCTGGCTATAGCATTTAGACTTTATTTCGATTAAAAATAAAAAATATATAACTAAAAGCAATAAAAATTGCTGCATTGTAATGCAGTGATTTGCATATGTTTGCCAGCGTTTGCCTTTGTTTGCCAGAGCGAAAAGTCAATGTTTGTTTCCCCGAAAATCTCACATGACCTGAGGAAAAATATAGACATAATAAGGAGCTACCCGAAGCCGGACGGACACGACCGGCACTGTATGGACTTTGTGAGGTAGCCCGATGCACACCGCTTTTTCTTCCCCGTCTTCTGCCCCTGCCGCACCGCTGATGCCGGTTTCTGATACCGTTCACGAGCGCTTTATCCGTCTGCCCGAAGTGATGCATCTGTGCGGCCTGTCCCGCTCGACCATTTACGACCTCATCAGCCGGGAAGCCTTCCCGAAACAAATCTCCCT
>NZ_JAOWDG010000052.1:0-2361 GCF_030334745.1 Citrobacter sp. Cb080
CTCAGGCCGCAGTCGGTAACCTCGCGCATACAGCCGGGCAGTGACGTCATCGTCTGCGCGGAAATGGACGAACAGTGGGGATACGTCGGGGCTAAATCGCGCCAGCGCTGGCTGTTTTACGCGTATGACAGGCTCCGGAAGACGGTTGTTGCGCACGTATTCGGTGAACGCACTATGGCGACGCTGGGGCGTCTTATGAGCCTGCTGTCACCCTTTGACGTGGTGATATGGATGACGGATGGCTGGCCGCTGTATGAATCCCGCCTGAAGGGAAAGCTGCACGTAATCAGCAAGCGATATACGCAGCGAATTGAGCGGCATAACCTGAATCTGAGGCAGCACCTGGCACGGCTGGGACGGAAGTCGCTGTCGTTCTCAAAATCGGTGGAGCTGCATGACAAAGTCATCGGGCATTATCTGAACATAAAACACTATCAATAAGTTGGAGTCATTACCTTGTGATAAATATCCTTAACAGACGGCGAGCTCGTCCGCCCATTTTGTTGCGGCCTGCATGGTTTCTATAACAGTGAACTCGCTGATATTGAGGGTATTACATATTTTCGCGGTTTCCTCCCAGTTAAGTTTCTCATAACATAACGACAGGGTCAGTATGTCAAAAAGTTCACCTTTATGTTCACAAAGCGCGGCAGTTACGTTTTGCGGGATTGAAATCTGTTTAATTAAATCGTCCATGGGGAGTTCAAGAATGACATCCAACAATGAAAACAGACCGCATATAAATGCGTTATAGGATAATGAAACATTATTTATTTTTCCGGCAATTAATTCGCAGAATTTTCCGCGAACCATGCTCAGATGATAAAGTTCACTGATGCCGGAACGCCCCATATTTGAAAGGGCGGCCACCGCAACAAACCGCCGGAGTTCGTTGCCCCCCAGATACATCAGCATTTCTTTCAGGGTAAGATTGTCCGCCTGAATTATGCCATGTGATTTAAACAGCATGTTTCTGACGTAGCGCATGATTTTATATGACAGCGTCAGATCGGTTTTAAGCAGACGTTCGACCGCGGCAAAGTCCGGGTTTTCCCTGTTCACCTCCATCATCAGCCTGGAGAGTGGCAGGGGGTTCTGGGAAAGGCATTTATTTCTGAGGATTTCCGGGCGACTGAAGAAAAATCCCTGGAAAAGCGCGAAACCCGCCCGGCTGTAAAGCTCAAACTCGTCCCTTGTTTCCACTTTTTCAGCAAGGAATTTTATGCCCTGCAGAAGCTGACTTTTTCTGTGGATATATTGCCGGATATCTTCATAGTCATTGTCTCTGACATCAAATTTGATGACAGAAATATACTGCATAAAGCGGTCCCATTCATCATCCATCGTGAAATCATCGAGCGCAAGCTGGTAACCCCTGTCGTGCATATCCTTTACGGCACAGAAAAGCGCATCATCCGGGACTGCATTTTCCAGAATTTCGATGACCACTTTTTCATTCGGCAGCGTATCGCCCAGTCCGTTAATGATCATCTGGTGCGGCACATTAATAAAAGAACTGTGATTGTTGGCTATACGGGGAACAGGGATGCATAAAAACTGGTCAGAAATAATTCTGGACGTGGCGTATTCTGGTGAAACATCGGGAAAGGCATTGTTCATTCCGTCCCTGAAAAGCAGCTCATAAGCGACGGTCTGCATTTTTGTGTCAAAAATAGGCTGGCGTGCGATAAATGAATACATATTCCCGGTCCCCAGGTCAGCGTTATAATTTTTAGAAATGTAACCTTTCCATGCTTATAACACGCACTACGGGCAATAAATTTGATCCGGAGCAAAACTCAAATCATAAAAGAATCGGGATGATGCGACATCACCATTCCCGGCCAACAGAATTGTTCACTGATTTATTCCTTCCCTGCAATTTAATTTTCGGGGTAAATTTCAGGTAATGACTCCAACTTATTGATAGTGTTTTATGTTCAGATAATGCCCGATGACTTTGTCATGCAGCTCCACCGATTTTGAGAACGACAGCGACTTCCGTCCCAGCCGTGCCAGGTGCTGCCTCAGATTCAGGTTATGCCGCTCAATTCGCTGCGTATATCGCTTGCTGATTACGTGCAGCTTTCCCTTCAGGCGGGATTCATACAGCGGCCAGCCATCCGTCATCCATATCACCACGTCAAAGGGTGACAGCAGGCTCATAAGACGCCCCAGCGTCGCCATAGTGCGTTCACCGAATACGTGCGCAACAACCGTCTTCCGGAGCCTGTCATACGCGTAAAACAGCCAGCGCTGGCGCGATTTAGCCCCGACGTATCCCCACTGTTCGTCCATTTCCGCGCAGACGATGACGTCACTGCCCGGCTGTATGCGCGAGGTTACCGACTGCGGCCTGAG
>NZ_JAOWDG010000053.1:0-5203 GCF_030334745.1 Citrobacter sp. Cb080
TGACCTGCCCCCACGATTAGATACAACACTCAGTTAGTAACGTCGGAATCTTCATTCTCAGAATGACCCTTTCTCCAGCCCGCTGCAAATTCAGACGGTGTCTGATAATTCAGCGTGGAGTGCGGGCGGCATTCGTTATAATCCTGCCGCCAGTCATTAATAATTTTCCTGGCATGAACGATATCGCTGAACCAGTGCTCATTCAAACATTCATCGCGAAATCGTCCGTTAAAGCTCTCAATAAATCCGTTCTGCGTTGGCTTGCCCGGCTGGATTAAGCGCAACTCAACACCATGCTCAAAGGCCCATTGATCCAGTGCACGGCAAGTGAACTCCGGCCCCTGGTCAGTTCTTATCGTCGCCGGATAGCCTCGAAACAGTGCAATGCTGTCCAGAATACGCGTGACCTGAACGCCTGAAATCCCAAAGGCAACAGTGACCGTCAGGCATTCCTTTGTGAAATCATCGACGCAGGTAAGACACTTGATCCTGCGACCGGTGGAAAGTGCGTCCATGACGAAATCCATCGACCAGGTCAGATTGGGCGCCGCCGGACGGAGCAGCGGCAGACGTTCTGTTGCCAGCCCTTTACGACGTCTTCTGCGTTTTACGCCCAGGCCACTGAGGTGATAAAGCCGGTACACGCGCTTATGATTAACATGAAGCCCTTCACGGCGCAGCAACTGCCAAATACGACGGTAGCCAAAACGCCTGCGCTCCAGTGCCAGCTCAGTGATGCGCCCTGATAAATGCGCATCAGCAGCCGGACGGTGAGCCTCATAGCGGCAGGTCGACAGGGATAAACCTGTAAGCCTGCAGGCACGACGTTGCGACAGACCGGTCGCATCACACATCAACATCACGGCTTCCCGCTTCTGGTCTGTCGTCAGTACTTTCGCCCAAGAGCCACCTGAAGCGCCTCTTTATCCAGCATGGCTTCGGCAAGCAGCTTCTTGAGTCTGGCGTTCTCTTCCTCAAGCGACTTCAGGCGCTTAACTTCAGGCACCTCCATACCGCCATACTTCTTACGCCAGATGTAAAACGTGGCATCGGAAATGGCATGCTTGCGGCAGAGTTCACGGGCGGGTACCCCAGCTTCGGCTTCGCGGAGAATACTGATGATCTGTTCGTCGGAAAAACGCTTCTTCATGGGGATGTCCTCATGTGGCTTATGAAGACATTACTAACATCGGGGTGTACTAATCAACGGGGAGCAGGTCAATCATATTAATTATGGTCTCTGGTCTACAGGGGCTAAACTTAAAGTATTACTTAAAGACCTTAAAGTTATATTACTTGTTTACACAAGATAATAATAAGAGTCTTAAAGACTAACTTTAAGAGTACTTAGAGTCGTCTCTTCATTAATCTTGTCATTATTAACTCCTTAATAACTAACAGTGTCTCCGCAAGACACAACCCTATCAATCTCAAAGACATTCTAAATGTGCATCCTTTGTCCTGCTGGTCTCCCTATTGCTTGGGGACTTTGAGTAGGTCAGTAGGGTGCGGCTTAGGGTGCATATTTAAAAGGTAACCAAGCAATGAATAATCTACATAAACATGCAGGTCATATTATCTCTATTGAGAATCACAGCTTTAAGGCCAATGAGTCGGGCATGTGGAATCTTACCGAAATATGGAAGGTCCTCAGGTTACCTAACAATAAACTGCCCTCTCAGTGGCGCGGTAAGGTAACCAAGAGACTCACCGACATGCAAAAAATGCACGTCGAGAAGGTTGGCATTGAAGGCATAACTTACGCAGACAAGCAGGCGACATTGAAGTACGCCGGGTGGGTCTCCGATGATTTTGAAGATATGGTCTATGCAGCCTTTGAGTCCATCCTTGAGATGCCCGAAGTTGCCGAGGCAGTGGCTAACAAAATGGTCGAGCTTGGCTACCATGCTGAAGCTGAGCTATTGGAACGACATAAGGAAGATTATAGGGAATCTATGAAGACCCTACGCAATATTGGCAGCAGAGTTGATGGTAGGAAGCCTGAGCGCATATACAGAGCGGTTCTTGGGGGGAACTTAACGAAAGCACTGGGGCTATCTATGATTCCGCATAACAGCGTCTGGTACGCTAGAACGGAGAATCTATGATAGCTACTGACCGCTGTAGAATCGACTCAAGGACACCAGAAGGCCGCAAAGCCCTTCGCTTTATGACGGTGCCTGTCAGCGCACTTATCGCCGCCTTGGATATCCCAGATCGTTCTAAGCGTGCAGACAACGCTTATTACTCGAAGGCTGAGCTATGCCTCATGGCGGTTGCCGCTGGGTTATCACCTAAAGATTTTCACCGTAGTTAATACCACTATAAACATAACCTTTGAACTGACCAAAATGCGGGGAGACACCGTAGGGATTATTACACCCTATGGTAGACCGACAAGTTCAATTCCATTCAGATTTCAAAGGAGAAATTATTATGTCAATTTCATATAGAAAATTAAATATCACACTGAGCGCCGACAAAGAGACCGTATTGGTATTTGGTCAGGAGTTATCTACAAAGTATTTCACTGAGGTTATCGTTACTACCATGCTTAATTCCACTGGGTCTGACATAGCGAAATCAAATCGTATTCTTAACGATATTCATGCCATTGGTCTTAATGCCTCTGATTACGGAAAGTATTCCCGTTGGTGGGCTGAAAGTAATGTACAGGAGCGCCAAGAAGCTGAGCGTCGACGTAAAGAGGCTGAGGAACATCAAGAGCGTATGGCCGCTATTCATGCAACGCCAGCAGAGATTGCTAAAGCTGCCGCTGAACGTAGAGCACGCGACGAAGACCTGATTAAACGCTTCGGCAATAAAGGGGCCTCTTTCGGATACTAACTGATCACTTTCGGTGGCGCTGCTTGGATTCTGAGATAAGACCAATGGTGTCACCAGTTACTTTTTTACGTAGTGCATTCATATACTAAGGAGATATTTATCATGGCTATTACAAATCAAATTAACAAAGCATCCTCAATGGCTTCTCTGCGTCAGCCTCAGCGAGATAAAGACGGTCAAATCATTAAAGGGTCTGTATGGGGCACTGACATCTCACGCACTGACTATGTTCAGATGACCAATGGTCAAGACTCCCAAGTTCTCAACGTAGGCTTTACGGACCGCTCAGGTCGTCCGATGGCCTTCGGGAATGACTCACATGATTACGTTCAGGCGCTGGAGGACTCTTTGGACGAGACCTTCAACGATGGTGATTTCCGCACTGCTGTAATGGAGCATGTCTTCCCCTGTGAGTTTCGCCCATACGGCACTGACCCTACGCCTATTCGCCGTCAGGCTCTCCAGAATCGTACCGTCCGCTTTAAGCATAATGGTGCGTTTAACCCAGCTAAGGATGCTCCGTCTACTACAGCCATCACCGGGGCAAGTGTAACTGTCACCCCAGTGTTGAACCCTGAGACCAATAAGACTGGCATTCTGTGTTCTGCTGCTACTCATGTATCTGACTTCGATATGATGGGAGGGTGGACTGAAGGGGCGCTAATCCAGACTGTAGGCGATATGCAGGTCCAATACTGTCGTCAAATGTTTGCCGCTGTGGTCGATGTCCTGAAAGATACACCAGACCTACAAGTCATCGAAGCGGTCCCACTGAGTGGGAAACCCTCTGACCAAGCTGAGGACCTTCTGGACATCTTAGCGCTGAATCTTCCGGTCGAGTTGGGTAACACACTGCCTGACTATGCTGTATTGGTCCCTGAGAAACTAGAGGCAGTCTTGGACCGATCTGCTCAACGCGCAGGCCATGAAGATATTAGCGACCTGCTGGGCTGCACAGTATGCGGCTATGCGGGTGATGATACAGGTGTCTATCTCCTGCCTAAGCGGTTTGCTTCTATCTGATCTTGACCCTCCATCTCCGAACAGCTTTTGTATCTTAAGTTAACGATGTCCGCTGCCGCCGGTATTCCCTCGGGGAGTGATATCCCAGCGCGCTGTGCGGGTGGTTTTCATTGTAATGCGTGAACGCTACTGCAAGGTTTCGCAGTGCTGTTCTCACATCCGGTTTTGGCATGAACGCGATATAGTCTTCTTTCATCGTTTTCACGAACCGTTCGGCCATGCCATTACTCTGCGGGCTGCTCACCGCTGTTGTGCAGGGCTCCAGATTCAGCTCTCTCGCGAACCTCCGCGTTTCATACGCGGTATACGCTGAACCGTTATCCGTCAGCCACTGCACCGCTGTGTCGGGCAACCTGTCGCCGAAGCGCTTTTCCACCGACCTCAGCATCACATCCTGCACGGTCGAACTGTCATAGCCTCCCGTGCTTGCTGCCCAGTCTATGGCCTCACGGTCGCAGCAGTCCAGCGCGAACGTTACCCGCAGTTTTTCGCCGTTGTCGCAGCCGAACTCGAAGCCATCTGAACACCAGCGCATATCGCTTTCTGCCACCGCTATCTTGCCCTTATGTTCACGCTTCGGTCGCTCTGGTTTGTGATGCAACAACAACAGGTTATGCTCACGCATTATCCTGTAAAGCCGTTTGGCATTCACAGGTAGCTGTCCCTCTGTGCGACGTTGCTTGCGCAGGATGCCCCACACGCGTCGATAACCATAACTCGGCATATCGCTGATAATGTTGAGGATAGCCGACAGTATTTCTGCGTCTGCTTCTTCATTACGCCGGTTACAGCGCCTGTCCTGCCAGTCGGCAGAACGGTTAATCCGCAGTGACAGTTGCGCACGCGACACGCCCATGGTCCGGCAGACCATGGCTATTCCCCGTCCTTTGGCAACAAGGGCGCGTGCGCTATCCATTTTCGCGACTGACCGTACTCCACGGCTTCTTTCAGGATCTCAACTTCCATCGTCTTCTTGCCCAGAAGGCGCTGAAGCTCCCGGACCTGCTTCAGAGCAGCAGTAAGCTCAGAAGCAGGAACGACTTCCTCTCCAGCCGCAACGGCGGTGAGGCTGCCTTCCTGATATTGCTTCTTCCACTTAAACAGCAGGCTGGGCTGGATACCATGCAGGCGGGCGACATGGGAGACATTCATACCCGGCTCCATCGTCTGCTGGATAATGGCGATCTTCTCCTGAGGAGTTTTACGTTTACGGACTTCTTGCCCTAACAGGATCCCGGTCATCTCAAAATTGGCGTTAGTGTTAGACATATATTCAAGCCTATCTCTTATCTGGAGATACAGCTACTGTCCGGTGTTTCAGGGGGCTACATCA
>NZ_JAOWDG010000054.1:0-117502 GCF_030334745.1 Citrobacter sp. Cb080
TGACCTGCCCCCACGATTAGATACAACACTCAGTTAGTAACGTCGGAATCTTCATTCTCAGAATGACCCTTTCTCCAGCCCGCTGCAAATTCAGACGGTGTCTGATAATTCAGCGTGGAGTGCGGGCGGCATTCGTTATAATCCTGCCGCCAGTCATTAATAATTTTCCTGGCATGAACGATATCGCTGAACCAGTGCTCATTCAAACATTCATCGCGAAATCGTCCGTTAAAGCTCTCAATAAATCCGTTCTGCGTTGGCTTGCCCGGCTGGATTAAGCGCAACTCAACACCATGCTCAAAGGCCCATTGATCCAGTGCACGGCAAGTGAACTCCGGCCCCTGGTCAGTTCTTATCGTCGCCGGATAGCCTCGAAACAGTGCAATGCTGTCCAGAATACGCGTGACCTGAACGCCTGAAATCCCAAAGGCAACAGTGACCGTCAGGCATTCCTTTGTGAAATCATCGACGCAGGTAAGACACTTGATCCTGCGACCGGTGGAAAGTGCGTCCATGACGAAATCCATCGACCAGGTCAGATTGGGCGCCGCCGGACGGAGCAGCGGCAGACGTTCTGTTGCCAGCCCTTTACGACGTCTTCTGCGTTTTACGCCCAGGCCACTGAGGTGATAAAGCCGGTACACGCGCTTATGATTAACATGAAGCCCTTCACGGCGCAGCAACTGCCAAATACGACGGTAGCCAAAACGCCTGCGCTCCAGTGCCAGCTCAGTGATGCGCCCTGATAAATGCGCATCAGCAGCCGGACGGTGAGCCTCATAGCGGCAGGTCGACAGGGATAAACCTGTAAGCCTGCAGGCACGACGTTGCGACAGACCGGTCGCATCACACATCAACATCACGGCTTCCCGCTTCTGGTCTGTCGTCAGTACTTTCGCCCAAGAGCCACCTGAAGCGCCTCTTTATCCAGCATGGCTTCGGCAAGCAGCTTCTTGAGTCTGGCGTTCTCTTCCTCAAGCGACTTCAGGCGCTTAACTTCAGGCACCTCCATACCGCCATACTTCTTACGCCAGATGTAAAACGTGGCATCGGAAATGGCATGCTTGCGGCAGAGTTCACGGGCGGGTACCCCAGCTTCGGCTTCGCGGAGAATACTGATGATCTGTTCGTCGGAAAAACGCTTCTTCATGGGGATGTCCTCATGTGGCTTATGAAGACATTACTAACATCGGGGTGTACTAATCAACGGGGAGCAGGTCAATATAGCTCTGGTTGATATGCAGCCAGTCATCCATCGTAGCCGATTGACCCGGTGCACTTCCTGATGGACGTGGCGAACGAGAATAGTCCATCACTTTTAACATGTCATAATAAGCAACCTCAAGCCCTGAAGTGAGATCGATAATGGAAACACCATCTTTACCTGTTGAGTAATCATCTGGACGTCCATTAGTATATTCCGAGGGGGCAATAGCCAGATTGTTCTCTAATGGCAGAATGGAGTGATGAAACTCATTATCAAGGAGATAGACTGCATATACTCTGCCCATTACGTCAAATTCGTACATATCCAGGCAGTGATTAATTCCTTGTGACGTAGCCAGGAAATGCCCGCTGTCTGTTCGGACAAAATTATAGGAAGGAATTGCCTGAGAGACATACCAACGAACGATGCCATTTTGATCAAAGGCAAGATTATAGCGATCAAAATATGTTGAAAAATAAAGGCCATCTGCAACTAATGAGGAATCGTCAACTGACTTTGTCACAGTGATGACAGGGAAGCCAAGACTGATATCAGCAGAATCCGATGGCGGCAATGCTGATGGGGTAACCGTGTATTGCCCAACAATCTGCGCACCTGAGATTAAGGTAACGACATTATCCTCCCCGGCAACCAGACCCGAAACTGGAATCAGGTTTGCACCGGTCTGCATGCTGTAGGTCCAGGATACAGCTACCGTTATCCCCTTGCTATCCTGCACATTAATTTTGATATCTTCATTCAATTTCCCCCAAATACCCAGATATAGGCTTAAAGGTGCCGTACTATAAGGATCTAACGTAACTATGGCATTATCATAATCATTAGTTTCCACCACTGCAGAGAGGAGTGTTTGATAGATTGCATTATGCGAAAGCACCGTTGCGTTATCAACATCAATTTTCTGGTTAACTGGCATACGAGGTTCTGGTTGACTAATTTGTAATTTATTAATTTGCATATCTCTATCCTTTCACAAAAAGTTTTCATTTCCAATCGGCTATATAATCCCGATAGCTGGTAAGATAAACAGAACCGTAGTATTCGTACAAATAACTAGTAATAAAATAATCTAAAAAAACATCTTTATGAAGAAACAAAAAATTTATGTGACTATAAAACCATCTATTAATATGCTATGCCATATATCCCCAAATAAAAGTCTATAAATTGCCATTCAGCCTATGTCAAAAAACTCAATAATGCCTCCCTACCCCCCTAATGGCCAATTAAATAAATAACTCCTATTTAATTTAAAATTAATACAAACTAAAAATATCATAACTTATGTGACACGTATCGTTTTTACATGCAACAGGTATGCATATGTATTGAATAACAGAAAATTTGTATTTAATATTTCTGAACACATTAAACTAACCATGGTATATAAATGACCATTTACATTATTAAAAATAGTTGTATGTATGATAACGCCAGCCATGAATTAAAAAGTAAAGATGGGAAGCGAACTATAAAACTTACTCATATGCGTTCTAAATGTTTAAATTTCATCCTAACTCATGCGCAAGAACTGGTGATAAGGAAAAATCATATTGCGGAAGCATTATGGGAGGACAGGAGTACATTTATAAGTGATGCTAATCTGACTCAACTACTCTATCTGGTCAGAAAAGACCTGAGAATTTTTGGCATTGACAATTTGTTCATTACAATTCCACGTCAAGGAGTACAGATTAATGAAAACATAGAAATAAAATGCTTAAATAGCAAACATCATTTCCTGCAGAAACCGTTTCTGTATTATTATGCAATGATTTTATTTATTACAATAATTCTATATATCACACTAAGATTTTACTTGCTTTAAGTATGGTAATGCCCATGGACGGGCAATACAGCTCACTTAGCAAAAACCTGTGCCAGTTTATCTTTCAACATTTTCAGTACGGGCCCAGCAAAAACCCCTCCCAGCCCTGACAATATGAGTATCATATTTATACCAGCACCTTTATCAAGAGCAATGCCAGAGAGTAAAAAACCTGTAAAACATGAAATAATGACTTGTTTTAAACATCCTGCTATATTTTTTTTCTTTCGTCCCCGGGCTTCTCTCATGAGATAGCTAACGACTCCCCCCCAAGCACTCACGATAATAATCGCAAGAATAGTCTCTAGCTCTATAATATATTTTAAGGCAGGTTCTGAACTTATTATCACTGACATAAATTATCCCGATCATTTATAGATGAATATTTAGATTGCAGTATCACTATCCACTCTCTAAGCACAACATAATATTTGCTTTTTTTATATAAAGATGCATAAACAGGGATTGTTTTAAAAAATATTTCATCAGGCAGTGATAATATTTTAATATTATACCCTCTGGTATATTTAAAAAATGAAGCCAACTCAAGAGGTACAATGCAGATCATATTTGTTGTTTCTACTATATTGACTACCCCTAACATAGAATCGCTGCGATAACCTATTTTACGTTCTGTTCTATGATCAACGCTATTGGTATAAACCATTACTTCCGGAGAGAACATATCAGATTGATATACCGCATGTGAAAAAGTATAAAAATGGTGTAGCGTGATTTGTTCTAAGATTGATAGTGGATTGTCGTTGCCACAAATACAAACATATTGCCTAAAAACGTCAATAAGATGAACTTCAATATCAAAGTTTTTTGGTGGTGAAAGATTAATTAAAATATCACCCACTCCAGAAAGTAACATTTCAGCCAAAGTATCTTCGCTATTTTTATTTACTGCATAATGATTTATTTCATACTTTTCAATTAACTCATCATTCCTAATAAAATGATGGAGATAATAATTCTCTACAATATCACTCCCTAATAAAGTTATTGCTGGAGGATCGTAGTTAATCTTTGAAAGTGAATATGTAGCGTTGATTACATTCACAACATGGCTATAGGCCTTATGGAGTTCCAATCCTTTTTTCGTAGGCGTCAACCCTTTTCGGGTTCGTTCAAAGAGTTTAAATGAATAAATATTCTGTAATCGACTTAACGCCTGAGAAACTGCAGCTGGTGTTATGGATCATCTCTCGGAAGCTCGAGAAGCGTTTCCGGATTCCACAACGGCATTAAATATCTTAATTAAATTGAAGTCAAAATCATTTTCGCGCACAAGCATTTCACTCACCTTTTCTTCTATTAACTGAGCAAAAAATAGAAGAAAATCTTTATTTTAAAAAATCATTTCTCATCATTTTTCCTGAAGATTTATTCTTGATATCTAACTAATTATTTTTGTATTCGATACAAAAATAAAAAGCCCAGGATTCTTCAATCCAAGGCCTTTTAATTAATAAGACAGCTGTAAATTAGCGCGTCAAATCGTCAAAAAATTTCTTCACACCGTCGAAGAAGCTTTTAGAGCGCGGGCTGTTTTGCTCGCCGGTCGGGCCGCCAAAGCTGTCCTGCAGATCTTTCAGCAACTGCTTCTGCTTGTCGTTGAGGCCTACCGGGGTTTCAACCACCACACGGCACAGCAGATCGCCCTGTGCGCCGCCGCGTACTGACTTAACGCCTTTACCACGCATGCGGAACAGTTTGCCGGTCTGCGTTTCGCCCGGGATTTTTAACTTCACGCGACCATCCAGCGTCGGCACTTCAATCTCGCCGCCCAGCGCTGCCATCGCAAAGTTAATCGGCACTTCGCAGTACAGGTTATTGCCTTCACGTTCGAAAATTGGGTGCTGTTTTACCTGCACCTGAACGTACAAATCGCCTGCTGGCGCGCCATGTTCACCGGCTTCACCTTCACCCGCTAAACGAATACGGTCGCCAGTATCAACCCCAGCCGGGATCTTAACGGACAGCGTTTTGCTCTTCTCAACGCGGCCATGACCATGGCATTTGTTGCACGGGTCTTTAATCAACGTACCGCGGCCCTGACAGTGTGGACAGGTCTGCTGTACGGCAAAAAAGCCCTGACGCATCTGCACCTGACCAGAACCGTGACAGGTTGGACAGGTCTGGGGTTGCGTGCCCGCCTTCGCACCGCTGCCGTGGCAAACATCACACTCTTCCAGCGTCGGAATACGGATCTCTTTGGTGACGCCACGCACGGCTTCTTCCAGAGTGAGATCCATGTTGTAACGTAAATCAGCACCACGTGAGGCGCGCTGACGACCGCGACCGCCGCCAAAGATATCGCCAAACACGTCACCAAAGATATCGCTGAAGTCGGCCCCGCCGCCAAAACCGCCGCCGCCGCCCATACCGCCTTGCTCAAACGCTGCATGGCCGTACTGATCATAAGCCGCACGTTTTTGCGCATCGGTGAGGATCTCGTACGCTTCTTTGATCTCTTTAAACTTGGCTTCGGCCTCTTTATCACCCTGGTTGCGGTCCGGGTGATATTTCATGGCCAGGCGCTTGTAGGCCTTTTTGATTTCACGCTCTTCCGCTGATTTGGAAACGCCTAAAATCTCGTAATAGTCTTGCTTAGCCATCTCTTTTTATCTGCCCCTAACATGCGTGCACGGGCGGAGAGGAAACCTCTTCGCCCGTGCCAGTAATTACCCGTTCAAAGGGCGATTATTTTTTGTCTTTCACTTCTTCAAACTCAGCGTCGACAACGTCGTCATCTTTCGCGTTGTTTGCAGAAGCATCAGCACCTGCTGCGCCAGCCTGCTGCTGTGCGTGCTGCTGCTGAGCGATTTCCATCAGTTTCTGGGAAACCTGTGCCAGCGCCTGCATTTTCGCTTCGATATCCGCTTTGTCTTCGCCTTTCAGAGAAGTTTCCAGCGCGGTCAGTGCAGACTCGATGGCAGTTTTGTCATCAGCCGGCAGTTTGTCGCCTGCTTCTTCAACCTGCTTGCGAGTGCTGTGCAGCAGGTGGTCACCCTGGTTACGGGTCTGAACCAGCTCTTCAAACTTACGGTCAGATTCTGCGTTCGCTTCTGCTTCACGAACCATTTTCTGAATTTCTTCTTCGTTCAGACCAGAAGAAGCCTTGATGGTGATCTTCTGCTCTTTACCGCTATTTTTGTCTTTCGCGGAAACGTGCAGGATACCGTCGGCATCGATGTCAAAAGTAACTTCGATCTGCGGCATACCGCGCGGAGCCGGGCTGATGCCATCCAGGTTAAATTGACCCAGATCTTTGTTATCAGCGGCACGTTTACGTTCACCCTGCAGCACATGGATGGTTACCGCAGACTGGTTGTCTTCAGCAGTAGAGAACACCTGGCTGTGCTTGGTCGGGATAGTGGTGTTTTTCGCGATCAGTGCAGTCATCACGCCGCCCATGGTTTCGATACCCAGAGACAGCGGGGTAACGTCCAGCAGCAGCACGTCTTTCACATCACCGGTCAATACACCACCCTGAACGGCAGCACCGATTGCCACAGCTTCGTCCGGGTTAACGTCTTTACGCGGCTCTTTACCGAAGAACTCAGCTACTTTCTTCTGTACCATCGGCATACGAGTCTGACCACCGACCAGGATAACGTCCTGAACGTCGGAAACAGACAGACCAGCATCCTGCAGAGCAACTTTCAGCGGCTCGATAGAACGGTTAACCAGGTCTTCAACCAGGCTTTCCAGTTTCGCACGGGTCACCTTGATGTTCATGTGTTTCGGACCAGTCGCGTCTGCAGTGATGTACGGCAGGTTCACGTCGGTCTGCTGAGCGGAAGACAGTTCGATCTTCGCTTTCTCAGCGGCTTCTTTCAGACGCTGCATCGCCAGCGGGTCGTTACGCAGGTCGATACCCTGATCTTTCTTAAATTCGTCAACCAGGTAGTTGATCATACGGCTATCGAAGTCTTCACCACCCAGGTGGGTATCACCGTTGGTTGCCAGAACTTCGAAGGTTTTTTCACCGTCAACTTCGTCGATTTCGATAATAGAGATATCGAAAGTACCACCACCCAGGTCATAAACCGCGATAGTACGGTTGCCGACTTCTTTATCCAGACCGTAAGCCAGTGCAGCTGCGGTTGGTTCGTTGATGATACGTTTTACTTCCAGACCTGCGATACGGCCGGCGTCTTTGGTTGCCTGACGCTGAGCATCGTTAAAATATGCAGGTACGGTGATAACTGCTTCAGTTACCGGTTCACCCAGGTAATCTTCAGCCGTTTTCTTCATTTTTTTCAGCACTTCAGCAGAAATCTGCGGCGGTGCCATTTTCTGACCTTTTACGTCAATCCATGCATCACCGTTGTCAGCACCGATGATTTTGTACGGCATGATGGCTTCATCACGCTGCACTTCTTCGTCCTGGAAGCGGCGGCCAATCAGGCGTTTAATCGCAAACAGGGTGTTTTGCGGGTTTGTCACTGCCTGACGTTTAGCCGGCTGACCAACCAGAGTTTCACCATCCTGGGTATAAGCAATGATAGAAGGCGTAGTGCGATCGCCCTCGGCGTTCTCCAGCACACGTGCAGTAGTGCCATCCATAATCGCTACACAAGAGTTGGTAGTACCCAGGTCGATACCAATAATTTTACCCATCTAAACGTCTCCACTAAAAATTCGGTCATCATGTGGTTGTGAATCTGTAATAAGGGCGAAACGTGCGGTTTCAACTACCCTGAATCGTTTTTTTTCAGACTCACCACTGCGGTTGTCTACAAGATGGGGTCGTAACCCACGTCATCAAGGGGGGCATGAAAAATTTTTTTAGCCTTGTGGCAATAAATTCACAGAAAAAAGGCAAAAAGAGATAAAAATGAATAGTCGCCAACCAGAATTAATTCATACAACCAATTAAATCAGGAAAGCCATTCACATAAAAATTGTAATAAAAATAAAAGATTACGAGCATGAATCGTTTTTATGACGACGGTAATCTGGTCTGAATTCACACACTTTTGCAGCCGTCAAAGAGAAACTCCATGAAATCCGTGTTAACCCTTTCCGCCAGCCTGCTTATGGGCCTTCTGCTGAGCAGCACCGCCGTAACTGGCTAGCGTGATGCCCATCACAGGGAAAATAATTCATTTTCCCTTCGTTAGATCATAGACAGTGCCCTCTCCCCTGATTATCATGCCGCGCCCCGAAGACAGCGATCGTTATTCGGGGAAACTATTTCACCATTCAATCAATGATGATTTTGAGGAATTATGGGCAACACTAAGTTGGCTAATCCGGCACCGCTGGGCCTGATGGGCTTTGGCATGACCACCATTTTGCTTAACCTGCACAACGCGGGTTTCTTCGCTCTGGACGTTATTATTCTGGCGATGGGCATTTTCTACGGCGGTATCGCGCAAATTTTTGCCGGACTGCTGGAATATAAAAAAGGCAACACCTTCGGTTTAACCGCCTTTACCTCCTACGGTTCGTTCTGGCTGACGCTGGTTGCGATCCTGCTGATGCCGAAAATGGGCCTGGCGGATGCAACCAATGGTCAGTTCCTGGGCGCTTACCTCGGTCTGTGGGGCGTGTTCACTCTGTTCATGTTCTTCGGTACGCTGAAAGCCGCGCGCATGCTGCAGTTCGTGTTCCTGAGCCTGACAGTGCTGTTCGCCCTGCTGGCCGTTGGCAACATTGCGGGTAACGAAGCGATCATTCACGTTGCTGGCTGGGTAGGCTTAGTGTGTGGCGCAAGCGCCATTTACCTGGCGATGGGTGAAGTGCTGAACGAACAGTTTGGCCGTACCATCCTGCCGATTGGTGAAGCGCACTAATCTGATGCTATCCCCCCTGACGGGGGGATATTCCTTACAAGCGCCGTAACTCTGCCTGTACGCTCGAATCGCGATGATAAAGATCCTGTCGCAGCCAAATCCCCAAACCTAGCCCTACCAGCGATAACGCCAGCACATACCAGGCCGGAGCCATTGGCGACACGCTCATCAACATCGTGACGGCGATTGGCGTCAGACCACCAAAAATGGCGTACGACACGTTGTAAGAAAAGGATATTCCGGTAAAGCGGACTTCCGCCGGAAACGCGCGCACCATCACATAAGGCACAGCCCCCACCACGCCAACGCATAACCCCACCAGCCCGTATAACAGGAACAAATGCTGGGGATGGCTGCCGGTCAGGTGATAGAAAAACCAGCTTGAACAGGCCAGCAGCAGGCTGCCGACAATAAAGGTTTTGCTGGCGCCGACCCGATCGACAATAAACCCGGCCAGCAGACAACCGACGCACAGCATAATGGTAGCGACACTGTTGGCTTGCAACGTTAGCGCCGGCGCAAAGCCATACTGCTTCTGCAACCAGACTGGTGACATCAGGATCACCACCACAATCCCAGCCGATAGCAGCCAGGTCAGCAGCATTGAAATAACCACCGCTTTTTTATGTTTGCTCACCACTGACTTCACCGGTAGCTCTTGCGCCAACGCTTTACGCTGCTGCATTTCGAGAAATATGGGCGTCTCCTGCAGCCAGCGACGCAGGTACATCGCCACCAGCCCAAACACGCCCCCCAGCAGGAAAGGAATACGCCAGCCGTAATCATGCACCGCCTGCTGCGTCAGGCTGGTGTTCACCAGCGTCGCAACCACTGACCCCAGCAGAATTCCCACCGTCAGGCCGGCAGTCAGCGTTCCGCAGGCAATGCCGATGCGACGCTCCGGTACATGCTCCGCCACGAACACCCACGCGCCCGGAACTTCTCCGCCGATGGCAGCGCCTTGCAAAATACGCATCAGCAGTAACAGCAGCGGCGCGAGGATCCCCATTGAGGCGTAAGTAGGCAACAGGCCAATCGCCAGCGTCGGTATCGCCATCAGCAAAATGCTCAGGGTGAACATTTTCTTGCGCCCGACCAGATCGCCAAAGTGCGCCATGATGATGCCCCCCAGCGGACGCGCCAGATATCCAGCGGCAAAAATTCCGAAGGTTTGCACCTGACGTAGCCATTCAGGGATGTCTGCGGGGAAGAAGAGCTCGCCAACAACAGCGGCAAAGAAGACAAAGATAATGAAATCATAAAACTCAAGCGCACCACCAAGGGCAGCAAGCGTAAGGGTTTTATAATCCTGGCGATTCAGCGGTCGAGTGTGTTGTGACATAGCAAACCATGAGTCAGTGAAGTAATTGAATCTGTTTGTTGATATATGTAAAGCAAAAATTACTATATCGTAAACAATTCAATACTCCACTGTCATTGGCACTTATGTCACGATCGGGCTACTTTCAGGCTTTTGTATCGCGTATTGCGCTTTTAGGACGAAAAGATGCTACAACAGTCGGTGCGGTTTCCACATACGGCCCATCCAATAGCTGTATACAATACGGTACACTTGCAAAAATACCCGGCACGATAACCTTACCGTCGGCATCTTTCACACCTTCCAGCGTCTCTTTGATCGATTTTGGCTGCCCAGGCAGATTCAGGATCAACGCCTGCTTGCGAATCACGCCAACCTGACGGGAAAGAATCGCCGTTGGCACAAAGTGCAGGCTTATCTGGCGCATCTGCTCACCAAAGCCCGGCATCTGACGGTCGGCTACGGCAAGCGTCGCATCAGGCGTAACGTCACGACGGGCCGGACCCGTTCCGCCGGTAGTCAGCACCAGATGACAACTCATTTCGTCAACCAGCTCGCATAAGGTCTGTTCGATGATCGCCTGTTCATCCGGGATCAACCGCGTTTGCAGCTCAAAAGGGGTGGTAAGGGCAGACGCCAGCCACTCTTCAAGGGCCGGGATACCTTTATCCTGGTAAACGCCGCTGGAAGCACGGTCAGAAATGGAAACCAGGCCAATGCGTAAAGTATTCATGATTATTCCGTTTAAACAGTCTCGTTAAACAGAATGATACACTGCGAAGGGAAGGACAGACAGGTTTCAGAAGAGGTAGCGTGACCCATATCAGGGCCACGCACTAATGATTACAGCAGATCGCCGATCATTTTTTCCAGTTTACCCTGGTCTACAGCAAACTTACGGATACCGTCCGCCAGTTTGTCTACAGCCATCGGATCCTGGTTATGCTGCCACAGGAACTCAGCTTCGGTGATGCGTGCAGGGCGCGCTTTCACTTCGCCGGAGAAAGACAGTTTACGTTCGATAGCGCCTTCGCTTTCTGCCAGTTCTTTCAGCAGTGCCGGAGCAATCGTCAGACGATCGCAGCCTGCCAGCTCAATGATTTCGCCGATGTTACGGAAGCTCGCACCCATAACTACGGTTTCGTAACCGTGCTGTTTGTAGTACTCGTAAATTTCCGTTACGGAAACCACACCCGGATCTTCTGCCGGTGCATACTCTTTCTTGTCGGTATTGGCTTTGTACCAGTCAAGAATACGGCCAACGAACGGAGAAATCAGATATACGCCAGCTTCTGCACATGCACGCGCCTGCGCGAAGGAGAACAGCAGAGTCAGGTTACAGTTGATGCCTTCTTTTTCCAGCTGCTCAGCGGCACGGATGCCCTGCCAGGTTGAAGCCAGTTTAATCAGGATGCGATCGTTGCTGATGCCAGCATCGTTGTACATTTTGATCAGGCGTTTTGCTTTAGCGATGGACGCGTCGGTGTCGTAGGACAGACGAGCGTCAACTTCAGTGGAGATACGACCTGGGACCAGTTTCAGGATCTCCAGACCGATATTTACTGCCAGCTTGTCGGTCGCGTCGACGACCTGCTGCGCACGGTCGTTGCTCTGCTGCTTAGCCCAGGCTACAGCGTCATCAATCAGCTTGCGGTATTCCGGGATCTGCGCTGCGTTAAGAATGAGAGAAGGGTTAGTTGTGGCATCCTGAGGCTGATACAGCTTCATTGCCGCGATGTCTCCGGTGTCGGCCACTACTGTGGTGAACTGACGAAGGGAGGTCAATTTGTCCGTCATGATAGCGATTCTCTTTAAACAGCTTGTTAGGGGGATGTAACCGATCTTCCCTGATGATAGCACGACGCACTCTCAGCGCAACCGCCTGGATTGTCCGACCAGCCGCTCAGCCCTGATTACGCATCGCCAAGCCTGTGATGCGCAATTAAGGGATATAACGATTGTTATGATAAACTCCCGTAATCAATCACCTTATAAGGTATATACTGGTCGATTATTGGTAGCGCTTACATGGGAATATTCGCGCTTACCGGCATCAACAAGAGGGATGTTAATGCCTGATTTTTTCTCATTTATTAATGAAATACTCTGGGGATCGGTGATGATCTACCTCCTGCTTGGCGCAGGATGTTGGTTCACCTGGCGTACAGGGTTTATTCAGTTTCGCTATATTCGCCAGTTTGGCAAAAGTCTTAAAAACAGCATCAGCCCGCAGCCGGGCGGTTTAACTTCCTTTCAGGCTTTATGCACCAGTCTTGCCGCACGTATCGGTAGCGGAAATCTGGCGGGCGTGGCGTTGGCGATTGCCGCTGGCGGCGCGGGAGCCGTGTTCTGGATGTGGGTCTCGGCGATCATTGGTATGGCGACGTCATTTGCCGAGAGCTCTCTTGCCCAACTGTATAAAGAGCGCGACAGCAAGGGACAGTTTCGCGGCGGTCCTGCGTGGTATATGGAGCGTGGGCTGGGCATGCGCTGGATGGGCGTTCTTTTTGCCATCTTTTTACTCATTGCTTATGGTCTGATTTTTAACAGCGTTCAGGCAAATTCGGTCTCTCATGCGCTGACCTTTGCTTTTGATATCCCTCCCCTCTTTACCGGTATCGCACTGGCAATAGTGTCATTATTGGCAATCATTGGCGGCATTAAAGGCGTTGCCCGCCTGATGCAATGGTTCGTTCCGATGATGGCGCTGTTGTGGGTCGGTTGCAGCATCGTCATCTGTCTGTGGCATTTCGGACAGCTCCCAGGCATTATCATGACCATTATAAAAAGTGCCTTTGGCTGGCAGGAAGCCGCAGCCGGTGCCGCCGGGTATACACTAAGCCAGGCCATTGCCAGCGGCTTTCAACGCGGTATGTTTTCTAATGAGGCCGGAATGGGATCAACTCCGAACGCGGCCGCGTCAGCAGCATCCTGGCCTCCGCATCCTGCGGCACAAGGCATTGTGCAAATGATCGGAGTATTAGTTGATACGCTGATTCTCTGTACGGCCAGCGCGATGATTGTTCTGTTGGCGGGTAATGACGCCAGCTATGTACCGATGGAAGGCATCCAGTTACTCCAGAAAGCGATGGTTTCAGTGACGGGAGAATGGGGTGCCGGATTCGTGGCGTTAATTGTGATTCTGTTTGCCTTTAGCTCTATCGTGGCCAACTACATCTATGCGGAAAACAACCTCGTTTTCCTGAAGCTGGACAATATCCGCGTCATCTGGCTATTACGGATCGCCACCGTTAGCACCGTTATCGGCGGAACGTTAGTCAGCGTTCCGCTGATCTGGCAGTTGGCGGACATCATTATGGCGTGTATGGCCATCACTAACCTGACGGCGATTCTGCTGCTTTCACCGGTTGTGCAGACGATCGCCTGCGACTATCTACGCCAACGCAAACTCGGGGTGCGCCCAGAATTCGATCCGCGCCGTTATCCTGATATCAGACAACAACTTGCGCCCGAAAGCTGGGATGAGACGCCGCGCGGATAGCGCGGCAATCGCAACCATCGATCAATTCTGTCGTTTTTTTTGCTAAAGTCGCAGTAAATTTCCTGCAAGGACTGGATATGCTGATTCTGATTTCACCTGCAAAAACGCTCGACTACCAAAGTCCGCTGGCAACGACACGTCATACATTGCCCGAACTGCTGGATCACTCTCAGCAGCTTATTCACGTGGCGCGCCAACTCTCTGCTCCGCAAATTGGCAAGCTGATGGGAATTAGCGACAAGCTGGCGGATCTGAACGCCACGCGTTTCCATGACTGGCAGCCTGATTTCACGCCGGAAAACGCGCGCCAGGCCATTCTGGCATTTAAAGGCGACGTGTATACCGGACTGCAGGCTGAAACCTTCAGCGAAGCGGATTTCGACTTCGCTCAGCAACACTTACGGATGTTGTCCGGGCTGTACGGCGTTTTGCGTCCGCTGGATTTGATGCAGCCTTACCGTCTGGAGATGGGTATTCGTCTGGCCAATGCGAAAGGTAAAGATCTCTACCAGTTCTGGGGAGATACCATCACCGATAAACTTAACGAAGCGCTGGAAGCGCAAGGCGACAGCGTAGTGATTAACCTCGCCTCGGATGAGTATTTTAAATCCGTGAAGCCGAAAAAGCTCAATGCGGAGCTTATCAAACCGGTCTTCCTCGACGAGAAGAACGGCAAGTTCAAAGTCATCAGCTTCTATGCCAAAAAAGCGCGCGGCCTGATGAGTCGCTACATTATTGAGAACCGCTTAACGCAGCCAGAACAGCTGACCGCCTTTAACAGCGAAGGCTATTTCTTTGATGAAGAAGCGTCAGGAAATGGCGAACTGGTGTTTAAGCGCCAGGAGCAGTAGTAAAAAGGCCGGATGGCGGCGAACGCCCGATCCGGCCGACAGGTTTTGTAGGCCCGCTAAGCAAAGCGCCAGCGGGCACAACCGTTAACCGCGGGTCATCATCAGCTTGCGCAATTCAGCAAAATCAGCAGGCAGGTGATGAGAAAGCAGCGGCAGGTCCGCGCGTTCCGCCAGCGCTTTTGGCAGAGCCAGCGTCAGGTCAAGAATCTCTTCAACGCTTTCTTTAAACTTGGCCGGATGCGCAGTACCGAGGAACAGGCCGTACTCGCCAGGGTTCAGTTGGTCACGCAGCGCACGGTAAGCCACCGCCGCATGCGGTTCTGAGGTGTACCCCATCTCATGCAGCTCACGCATCGTGTCCTGAGTAGTGGCATCGTCAACAGCGGCATAACCCAGCTCATTCAGACGCCAGATTTTACGGCGGAACAGTTCTTCCACCCGCGGCCAGTTATTTGGCTGGCTGACATCCATCGCATTCGACAACGTCGCCTGAGTCGCTTTCGGCGCCCACTCACCTTGTGCAAGAAAGCGTGGAACCGTATCGTTGACATTGGTCGCCGCGATAAAACGCTTCACCGGCAAGCCCAGTGATTTTGCCAGCAGCCCGGCAGTCAGATCGCCAAAGTTGCCGCTGGGAACGGAAATAACCAGCTGATTACGCGCCTCTTGCGGCAGTTGAGCCACGGCCTCAAAGTAGTAACAGATTTGCGCCAGCAGACGGCTAATGTTGATTGAGTTAGCCGAATTCAGCCCCAAAGCTACCTTCAGCTCTTCGTCATCAAACGCCTGTTTCACCAGCGCCTGACAGGCATCAAAATCGCCATCAATCGCCACGGTTTCAATATTGCCACCCAGTGTACAGAACAGTTTTTCCTGTAATGGGCTAATCTTGCCGTTCGGATAAAGGATCACCACGCGCACATTTTTCAGGCCATAAAAGGCATGTGCGACTGCCGCACCAGTGTCTCCAGAGGTCGCCGTCAGAATGGTGACCGGTTTGTCGCCGCTGATATGCGTCAGCATCTGCGCCATAAAGCGCCCGCCAAAGTCTTTAAATGCAAGCGTTGGGCCGTGGAACAGCTCCAGACAGCCGATATCCGTGGCAACCTGAGCAACCGGCGCCGGGAAGGCAAACGCCGCACGCACGCGCTGTTCCAGAATCTCCTGTGGGATTTCATCACCGATAAATGCGGAAAGGATCTTCGCGCTGCGGCTAACGAAATCCTGGTTCAACATCTCATCGACTTCTGACAGATTGAATTCCGGCAAATCGTGCGGAAAAAACAATCCCTGATTCTTGCCAAGCCCTTGCGTGACGGCCTGTGCAAAGCTGACCTGTTCGTTATGATCTTTCAGATTATACAGTTTCATTGATTATCCCAGTACCCGTGCGCCCGCCGTGTCCAACCGGCAAATATGAACAAAGCCTTCCTGATTTTGCAGATAATTTTTACCCAGCCAGTCTGCTACACGCTGCGCCGTATCCGGCTTGTCGCACAAAGCGAACAGCGTCGGCCCCGAACCGGAGATGCCGCTGGCCAGCGCCCCGATTTCCGCTACCGCCTGACGCGCCTGGCTAAAGCCTGGCAGCAGGCGGGTACGGTATGGCTCAGCAATGACATCTTTCATCAGCTTCGCGGCAAGCCCTGGCTGACGGGAATAGCAGGCATGGATAAACCCAGCCAGATGCCGCCCGTGGGCGATACAGTCCTGACGGCGATACTGCGCAGGTAAAATCGCCCGCGCTTCTGCCGTCGACACTTTAATCCCCGGATACGCGAGGACCCACAGCCACTCATCAAAGCCTGGCACCTGCTGGCTGATAATGCCGTTTTCTTCGATCATTAACTGCATACCGCCTAAAAAGCACGGGGCGACGTTATCGTAATGAATACTGCCGGAGATACGCCCTTCCAGCTCACCCATTATCGCCAACAGGCGCGTATCGTTGAGCGGTTTACCGCAATGCTCGTTCATGGCGACCAGCGCCGCTACAACGGAACAAGCGCTGGAGCCTAACCCGGAGCCAATCGGCATATTTTTTTCCAGCGTCATCGCCACCGGAACGCTTTTACCCAGCTCCTGACAGAATCGCTCCCAGCACTGGTAGACAATATTTTCTCGCGGCTCAGGCGGCAGCTTATTGGCAAAGCGACCAAGGTTGTTAAGGCTGAAATGGTCAGCCGCCTCAACGGATACCACATCGCCTAACAGCGAACCGTCCACCGGAGTTACCGCTGCTCCGAGCACATCAAACCCGACGCTCATATTGGCGCTGGAAGCCGGGGCATAAACTCTCACCATGTCAGACTCCTAACTTCCATGAAAGGGTGCGTAGCAGGTCGGCAAATACGCCCGCCGCCGTCACGTCGTTACCCGCGCCGTATCCGCGCAGAACCAACGGTAGCGGCTGATAATAGTGGCTGTAAAACGCCAACGCGTTTTCACCGTTTTTCACTTTGAACAGCGGATCGTTGCCGTCTACTGCTTCTATTTTTACGCGACAGACGCCATCCTCTTCAATATTGCCAACATAGCGTAATACTTTCCCCTCATCACGGGCTTTCGCCACACGCGCGGCAAAGGCGTCATCCAGCTGCGACAATTTAGCCATAAACGCGGAAACATCACCGGAATCATCAAACTCTTTTGGCAGGACCGGCTCAATAACAATGTCAGAAAGCTCCAGCTCACGACCGGTTTCACGGGCCAGGATCAACAGCTTACGCGCCACGTCCGTACCGGATAGATCGTCACGCGGATCGGGTTCGGTATAGCCCAGCTCACGCGCCATGGTGGTGGCCTCGGAGAAGCTCATGCCTTCATCCAGCTTGCCGAAAATAAACGACAGCGAACCAGAAAGAATGCCGGAGAAACGTTGCAGTTCATCGCCCGCGCTGAGCAGATTTTGCAGGTTCTCAATTACCGGCAAGCCCGCGCCTACGTTGGTGTCGTACAGGAATTTACGACGAGACTTCGCCGCAGCAAAACGCAGTTGATGGTAGTAATCCATCGACGACGTGTTGGCCTTTTTGTTCGGCGTAACCACATGGAAGCCTTCGCGCAGGAAATCCGCATACTGATCCGCAACCGCCTGACTTGACGTACAGTCGACAATCACCGGATTGAGCAGATGATATTCTTTCACCAGACGAATTAAGCGCCCCAGGTTGAAAGGCTCTTTCGCGCTTTCCAACTCCGACTGCCAGTTTTCCAGATTCAGACCATGGACGTTGGTCAGCAGGGCCTTCGAGTTCGCCACACCGCACACGCGCAGATCGATATGCTTCTTTTTAAGCCAGGTTTGCTGACGTTTAAGCTGCTCCAGCAGCGCACCGCCCACGCCGCCAACACCAATGACAAATACTTCAATCACCTGATCGGTGTTGAACAGCATCTGATGGGTCACACGCACGCCAGTGGTCGCGTCGTCGTTATTCACCACTACCGAAATGGAACGCTCAGACGAGCCCTGGGCGATTGCCACGATATTAATGTTCGCACGAGCCAGCGCGGCAAAAAATTTCGCCGAGATGCCACGCAACGTGCGCATACCATCGCCAACAACCGAGATGATCGCCAGACGTTCAGTCACCGCCAGCGGCTCCAGCAAGCCTTCTTTCAGTTCGAGATAGAATTCATCCTGCATGGCGCGTTGCGCACGCGCGCAGTCGCCCTGCGGGACGCAGAAGCTGATGCTGTATTCAGAAGAGGATTGGGTGATCAGCACCACCGAGATGCCTGCGCGCGACATCACGGCAAAAACACGCGCCGCCATCCCCACCATGCCTTTCATCCCAGGGCCGGAGACGCTAAACATCGCCATGTTATTGAGGTTAGAAATCCCTTTTACCGGCAAATCGTCATCATCACTGCTGGCACCGATAAGCGTGCCGGGCGCTTGTGGATTGCCGGTATTTTTAATCAGGCACGGGATCTGGAACTGGGCAATAGGGGTAATGGTGCGCGGGTGCAGCACTTTAGCGCCGAAGTAAGAAAGCTCCATCGCTTCCTGATAAGACATCGACTTCAGCAGTCGGGCGTCGGGTACCTGGCGCGGATCGCAGGTATATACGCCATCGACATCGGTCCAGATCTCACAACAATCGGCGCGCAAACAGGCGGCCAGTACGGCGGCAGAGTAGTCAGAGCCATTACGCCCCAGCACCACTAACTCTCCTTTCTCATTCCCGGCGGTAAATCCTGCCATCAGAATCATATGGTCCGCAGGAATACGGCTGGCGGCTATGCGGCGCGTAGATTCGGCGATATCAACGGTAGATTCGAGGTAATGACCTACCGCCAGCAATTTCTCTACCGGGTCGATGACCGTCACGTTGTGCCCGCGCGCTTCCAGCAGGCCAGCCATGATGGCGATCGACATTTTTTCACCACGGCAAATAAGCGCAGCATTGATGCTGTCCGGGCACTGACCCAGCAGGCTGATACCGTGCAGGACGTGCTTAATCTGTGCAAACTCTTGTTCAACAAAGGCTTTGAGCGGAGCCTGCGGGAAACCCGGTTGCGCGGCGGCAAGACCCACCAACAGCTCAGAGAAAATGCGTTCGGCGTCGCTGATATTGGCTAAAGCATCCTGACCACCGATGGTCTTCTCAATCATCGCCACCAGATGGTTGGTAATTTTTGCGGGGGCAGAGAGAACGGTCGCGACCTGCCCCTGTCTGGCATTGCTTTCCAGAATATCGGCAACCCGCAGAAAGCGCTCTGCATTTGCCACTGATGTACCGCCGAACTTCAACACTCGCATGGTTTACCTCATTGCCTTTGGTCGAAAAAAAAGCCCGCACTGTTTAGGTGCGGGCTTTTTCTTGTGTTTCCTGTACGCGTCAGCCCGCACCGTTACCTGTGGTAATGGTGATGGTTGTGGTAATAGTGATGCTGATGCGTTTCATGATGTTGTGTGCTCTGTAATTATTTATTATCTGTCCTGTATTCTTTTAGGGTTAAAGTATCTGCTGACCTAAGTCAATAAATTTTTAAATTGGTCACATTCCGAAACTTGTTCACGAGCGACTGCTTGCCCTTTTAGTTTCGACCAATACAGTATGTCACCCCTACTTGAATCCAGAGCAAAACACCACGCAACAAATGTAGGTCGATATTTTATTTCGTGATGCTTTTTTCTATATCATGCAAAAAACGGTGCAACATTGCCGTATCTCGCTGCCCTAACAGACCCATTCGCTGTTGCAGCCAGTCCGTCAACTTGATGTCGTCAGAAACGTTCAGCGTGGCTAATAAACGCAAAACGCGCGCGCGCAATGCCTGTAGCTGAAGCTCATCCGTCACCTCAATGTTTTTGACGGGTTGTTGTATTAAACCTGCTAATTGATAGCAATACACCATCACCGCCTGCCCCAAATTGAGTGAAGGATAGTCAGCCACCATAGGTACACCGGTGAGTACATCCGCCAGGGCCAATTCTTCGTTGGTCAGCCCTGAATCTTCACGACCAAAAACCAGCGCGGCGTGATCCATCCACGTTGATTTTTCCTGCAGCAGAGGAACCAGTTCGACCGGCGTAGCGTAGTAATGGAACTTCGCCCGACTACGCGCAGTGGTCGCGACGGTAAAATCTACGTCATGCAGCGCCTCCGCCAACGTTGAAAAAACGCTAATATTATCAATAACATCGCCAGAACCATGCGCGACCCATCGCGTGGCGGGTTCCAGGTGGGCTTCGCTGTCAACGATGCGTAATTGGGTGAACCCCATGGTCTTCATAGCGCGGGCAGCCGCACCAATATTTTCCACTCTGGCGGGGGCAACCAGAATAATTGTTAAACGCATTTCGATACTCTTTTTGGCCAGTCTGCAAGGAAAAATGTGACGTGCTTCAACATATTACGCAGTGCGAATTTACATATTTTTAACAGAAATCACTGAAAAAGCATTTCGCATCCATTAAAAAATGCTAAACTATTTCCCGGGTGTACTATTGCTTTTTATGTTAACAAAAGTTGCATATCCCTCTGTTTATCCATGATAATTTAATTTAAAATGGATCGCACTGGTTGGATTCATTACATTTATTAATTTGCTCGTGCAACTAGTTGTAATATTGCAATTTTGTGATGAAAGCAAACATTTGGATACGTTGATTTCATCAAACTGTTAACGTGCTACAATTGAACTTGATATATGTCAACGAAGCGTAGTTTTATTGGGTGTCCGGCATGTCTTAGCCTGTTATGTTGCTGTTAAAATGGTTAGGATGACAGCCGTTTTTGACACTGTCGGGTCCAGAGGGAAACTACCCACGACCAAGCTAATGATGTTGTTGACGTTGATGGAAAGTGCATCAAGAACGCAATTACGTACTTTAGTCATGTTACGCCGATCATGTTAATTTACGGCATGCATCAGGCAGGTCAGGGACTTTTGTACTTCCTGTTTCGATTTAGTTGGCAATTTAGGTAGCAAACATGCAGACCCCGCACATTCTTATCGTTGAAGACGAGTTAGTAACACGCAACACGTTGAAAAGCATTTTCGAAGCAGAAGGCTATGATGTATTCGAAGCGACAGATGGCGCGGAAATGCATCAGATTCTCTCTGAATATGATATCAACCTTGTGATTATGGATATCAATCTGCCTGGGAAAAATGGCCTGCTGTTAGCGCGCGAACTTCGCGAACAAGCTAACGTTGCGCTGATGTTCCTGACGGGCCGTGATAACGAAGTCGATAAAATTCTCGGCCTCGAAATCGGCGCAGACGATTACATCACCAAGCCGTTTAACCCGCGCGAACTGACTATCCGTGCTCGTAACCTGCTGTCCCGTACCATGAACCTGGGTACTGTCAGCGAAGAACGCCGTAGCGTCGAAAGCTATAAGTTCAATGGCTGGGAGCTGGACATCAACAGCCGCTCTCTGATTGGTCCTGACGGTGAGCAGTATAAACTGCCACGCAGCGAATTCCGCGCCATGCTTCACTTCTGTGAGAATCCGGGCAAAATCCAGTCTCGCGCAGAACTGTTGAAAAAAATGACCGGTCGCGAACTGAAGCCGCATGACCGTACCGTTGACGTGACGATCCGCCGCATTCGTAAGCATTTCGAATCAACGCCGGATACGCCAGAAATCATCGCCACCATTCACGGTGAAGGCTACCGTTTCTGCGGCGACCTGCAGGATTGATTCAATCCTCACTGGTATAAAAACGGCGCTTTATGCGCCGTTTTTCATTTCCCTACTCCCCTATTTCCACAAGCGAAATTCGTCGCTCTGCGCAGGCTGAAGTTCTGGAAGTTCTGTAGATTTTGGCTTTGTTTTTGGCTGTGCCAGCGAGTGCCAGTCAAGATGACGCGTCAGGAACATGACCCCACAAAGCGCGAACAACAGCACGCCGGTTCCCAGCAGTAAAGAGCTATCCTGTGAACGTAGCAGCACCCACATCACACCATCCAGCCCCAGCAGCGCCACGGTGAACAAAATACTGTTCCGCCAGCCCTGCAATATCGCCTGCAGATACACACCGTTCATCAACGCCCCCACCAGACTTGCCGTTATCCACGCAGCCGTAAAACCAATGTGTTCCGACAGTGCCAGCAGCAGCAGATAAAACATTACCAGCGATAGCCCCACCAGCAAATACTGCATCGGGTGCAGGCGCAGATTGGTCATACTTTCAAGGACGAAGAAAGACATAAAGGTCAGCACAATCAGCAGGATGGCATACTTTGTTGCCCTGTCCGTTAACTGATACTGATCTGCAGGCGTGGTGACGGCGACGCTAAACGCTGGCATGCCCTGCCAACCAATCTTTTCGTCGTTAAAGCGCTCGCCGAGGTTGTTCGCAAACCAGCTGCTTTGCCACTGAGCCTTGAATCCTGATTCGCTAATTTCGCGCTTAGCCGGGAGAAAGTCCCCAAGAAAGTTGGGATGTGGCCAGTTGCTGGTTAAGGTCATTTCACTGTTACGCCCAACCGGAACGACGGAGAAATCGCCGGTTGCGCTCAAATTAAGCGACAACGCCATGCTCAGATTTTGCTCAGCCCAGCTCGCATCGGGTAGCGGAATATGGATCCCCTGCGCACGTCCATCCAGCCCCGTCCCAGGCTCAACGGCCAGCGACGCTCCATTGACCTGCGGCGCTTTTACCACCCCAATCCCGCGCGCGTCCCCCACGCCAACCACAATAAACGGTTTGCCAATGCTGATATTAGGATGATTTAAATCACTCAAGCGTTCGGCGTTAAACTCAGCCTTCACCGAAACATCATTGTGCCAGACCTGGCCCTCATAAATACCGATTTTACGTGCTTCAACGTTCTGATTCCCCTCAACTACCAACGACTCCGGCAGCCAGAAATGGATATAGCTACGCTTACGCTGGATTTCTTTACCATCCTCCAGTGAGGTGTAAAGTTCCGTTAGCGGAATGGCTATCAGCGGTCCTACCATCTTTTGCGGCCCGCTGGTGCTCTGTCGGATAGCATCTTCGACTTCATCGCGGTAATCCGATCGCTCCACGATGATCTGCCTGACCATCGTCAGCGGGATTAACAGCAGCAGTATTGCGCCACCTAAGGTGACTATTTTCCAAAACAGGGGTGATTTAAACATAGCGTTCTCCTTTGCAATATCAGCAAGGTAGAACAGCTATGTGCGGAGAATTTGAAGTTATGTGAAGTGAGCGTGAAGCGTAAACGAGGCCTGTGCGCCGCCTTGTGGTCGGTTGCACAATGTCACCGTCCCCTCGTACAGTCGCGCAACCTCACTGACAAACGCCAGCCCTAAACCGCTGCTCTTATGCCCATTTTCACGGGGCAGCGAATAGAAACGCTCAAAAATACGCGGCAACGCGAAGTCGGGGATCCCGCTGCCGCTGTCGATTATCTGCAACGTGACCAGTTCATCCTGCTGATGCGCGCTCAGCGTAATCGTCCCGTCCTGTGGCGTGAAGTCGATAGCGTTGTCGAGCAAATTCCCCAATGCCTGCTCCAGTAACGCAGGATCGGCGGCGACGCTAAGCGATGAAGGCATAATGGTAAGCGTGATGTTTTTTGCCGCCAGTTGCACGCTACGCGCCTCTTTGAGCTGAGCAAACAGCGCATCTACCGCCACTGGCGTCAACGTAATGTCCTGTCGATTCTCCAGCCGCGCCTGGCGTAACAGGGTTTCGACCAGCGCCTGCATGCGCGCATTTTGCGTCAGAATATTATCGGTAAAGCACGCAACCACGTTCGGCGGCGGACCTTCGCGCAAAATCTCAGCCGCGCCGCGAATGGCCGCCAGCGGACTTTTCAGTTCATGCGTTAACGCATAAACATACTGCTCAATGTAGTTTTTGCCCTCCAGCTTCAGTCGCATACTTTCCAGCGCCTGCGCCAGTTTACGTAGCTCGCTGCTGCCTAAATCAGGCAGTGGGACGGGGCGATTCTCGGTAACGGAGTCAGCATAGCGCGCCAGCCGGGCGATGGAGCGGTTTATCCACCATACCATCCCGATGCCAATCACTAAGGCAATGCCCAGCAATACGGCGCTGGCCCACAGCATCCGCCGTTCACTGCGTTTAATCACCGGCGCCATCGCCGCATTCGGTTTACCGACGCTAAGCACTCCGATAATACGTCCGCCGTCTACGATCGGCGCGGCCACGTACATCACTGAACTTTCCGGATCGTTCGGGTTTTGCGGCGTACTGCGGGCGCCATATTGCCCACGCAGGGTTAACCACACGTCGTTCCAGCGAGAATAGTCCTGACCGACAGCCTGGTTTGCGGAATCAAACAACACCTTACCCTGCGCGTCCGTCATGTAGACATGGTATTCATTACGGACTTTGTTAATGCCGCTGATATTAGCGCTGAATGGGCGGTTATGCAGTTGCGAAAATGCCTGCGCCAGCTTGCCGTTGGCGGGAGAGTCAGAGAGCAAGTCATCGCGCGCCAGCGCGGCCAGCAGCGTGGCGGTATCAATCAAAGTGCCTTCGGTTGCCCGGCGGACGCCTGGTTTAATTTCCTGTACAAAGATCGACAAAACGAACCAGGCGGCGACGGCAACAATCAGAAAATAGCCGAGCAACAAACGCATGCCAATGCGCATCAGACGCTCCTCAGGCTATATCCCATACCGCGATGCGTATTGATGGGGGAAAGCTCAGGGTTGATAGCCCGCAGCTTAGTGCGCAGCGTTTTAATGTGGGTATCGACCGTTCTGTCAAAGGTGTCCTGTGCATCGGCCCAGACTAAATCCATCAACTGCTGGCGTGAGTAAATGCGCCCCGGCGACAACAGCAGCGTTTTCAGCAACAGAAATTCATAGCGCGTCAGGTTTAACGGCTTGCCGAACCAGGTAATCTGCGCGGCCAGCTCATTAAGTTCAAAATCGCCGCAACGCGTCGTCGATGAAGGAGCAGAGAATTTCTGCACCCGCCGCAGCAGCGTACGCACGCGGGCGCACACCTCGCGCGGTGAGAAAGGCTTGGCAACATAGTCATCCGCGCCAATTTCCAGCCCCAGCAGGCGATCCACCTCATCGCTACGCGCGGTCAGAAACAGGATCGGCAACGCTGGATGCCGCTCCAGCAGGCGTCGACACAGTTCAAAACCGCTGATATCTGGTAGTCCGACATCCAGAATGATTGCATCAGGACAACGCTGGCGAGATTTCTCCAGCGCAGGTAACCCGCGCTCAAACGCTTCCACGCTAAAACCTTCCTGCTGCAGCATGTAGATGAGCGTATCGGCGATGCCCTGCTCATCCTCAACCAACCAGATCAACGGTTGTTGCATTTTGCTTCCTTGTTATTCCCGCCACGGCATGATGGGCACCGCGCTGATGGCATTTTTGGGCGATCCATCGACCACTTTATCTGAATAGGCCAGATAGGCCAGGGCATTACGTTTCGCGTCGTAAAAACGCACGACCTGTAAGGATTTAAACACCAGCGAGGTACGTTTTTTAAATACCACTTCGCCCTGCGCTTTGCCGTTCTTGATTCTGTCGCTCAGTTCTACCGGCCCCACCTGCTGACAGGAAATGGCGGCATCGGAGGTATCTTCCGCCAGCCCCAGCCCACCTTTGATGCCGCCGGTCTTCGCCCGGCTCACGTAGCAGGTCACGTTGGTAACATCTGGATCGTCAAACGCTTCGACCACAATTTTATGATCCGGCCCAAACATTTTGAACACCGTATCGACAGATCCAATCTGCTCCGCATGGGCGACCTGCGCTAACATCAGCAGAATTGAGGAAATGATTAAGCTCTTATATTTCATATTGTTACCATTTTTAAAAGTTACTCTGTGTAATTATTCGACATTCTAAGATAAAACGTATACAGATCACAGGATTACAATAATCACGCTTTCGAATGATCGAAAAAAGCATTTATGAGCAAAAAAAACACTGAATGCTAAAACAGCAAAAAATGCTATTATCCTCATACCTGACGTCAGGTACTCGTTGTTGAAAGGATGAGGATATTTTATGGATCAGGCTGGCATTATTCGCGACCTATTAATCTGGCTGGAAGGTCATCTGGATCAGCCTTTGTCGCTTGACAATGTGGCGGCAAAAGCAGGCTATTCCAAGTGGCACCTGCAGAGAATGTTTAAGGACGTGACGGGCCATGCTATTGGCGCCTATATCCGCGCCCGTCGTTTATCGAAATCCGCAGTGGCGCTGCGCCTGACTGCACGCCCAATTCTGGATATTGCGCTGCAATATCGCTTTGACTCTCAACAAACCTTTACCCGCGCGTTCAAGAAACAGTTTTCCCAGACGCCTGCGCTGTATCGCCGTTCGCCGGAATGGAGCGCGTTTGGTATTCGCCCGCCTATGCGACTGGGTGAATTTGCCATGCCTGCGCACGAGTTTGTCACGCTGGAAGATACGCAACTGCTTGGCACCACGCAAAGCTATTCCTGCTCGCTGGAGCAGATTTCAGATTTCCGTCATGAAATGCGAATTCAGTTCTGGCGCGACTTCCTTAGCCAGGCTCCTGCGATCCCACCGGTGCTGTACGGGCTGAACGAAACGCGTCCGAGCATTGAAAAAGATGACGAGCAGGAAGTGTTTTACACCACAGCACTGACGCCGGAACAGGCCAATGGTTATGTGCCGTCGGCACAGCCTATCCTGCTACAGGGCGGCGAGTATGTGATGTTTACCTATGAAGGACTGGGGACCGGCATACAGGAGTTTATCCTGACGGTTTACGGCACATGCATGCCAATGCTGAACCTGACGCGCCGTAAAGGGCAGGATATCGAGCGATACTACCCGGCAGAAGATGCCAAAGCGGGAGATCGCCCGATCAACCTGCGCTGCGAATTCCTGATTCCTATTCGCCGCTAGCGCTGCAGTTCGTCTAACGCAGGGGCGTCCAGATGTGAGATGTCCCCTGCCGTTTCAACTACCCATCCCGGCGCAAGCCACAAACTTTCCTGGTAATCGACGCGAGAAATAGAACAGTTGCGCAGACGCAGGCGACGTTCAGCCCATGCCGGTAATCCCAGAATCGTACTCACCAGGCAACCCAGTGCAATACCGTGACTGACCAGCAGCGGACGACTCCCCGGCGGCAGTTCCAGACAGGATGCCAGCGCCGCGTGGACGCGATCGCTCAGTTCCTGCATCGATTCCCCTTCAGGAATACGCCCCTCCACCGTACCGTTCACCAACTGGCGACGCCAGCCCTCTTCTTCCGACGTCAGCGTATCGATATGGCGTTGCTCCAGCACGCCCATATTCAGCTCGCGCAAACGTGAGTCATAGGTGATATCACAGCCACAGGCCTGGGCGATGATTTCTGCGGTGCGTCGTGTACGACCTAAATCGCTGCTGATGACATGCGTAATACCAAACGTGCGGGCGCGTTCGCCCACCTGCATGGCTTGCTGTTCACCTTTAGCGGTCAGTGGGCTGTCTGACTGGCCTTGAATACGTCGCTCGGCGTTCCACTGCGTTTCGCCATGGCGAACAAGGTATACCTGTAACATGCTTTTTTTCCGTTATACTGCGATGCGATGAATTTTCAAACTGAGCTTAATTATGCACAAGGTTATCTCTGCGACCACCAATCCTGCCAAAATTCAGGCAATTCTGCGGGCATTTGAAGAGATTTTCGGGGAAGGATCCTGCCATATTGAACCCGTCGCCGTCGAGAGTGGCGTGCCGGAACAACCTTTCGGAAACCAGGAAACGCGCACTGGCGCACGAAATCGCGTTGATAATGCGCGCCGTCTGCACCCGCAGGCTGATTTCTGGGTCGCTATTGAAGCGGGAATTGACGACGATGCGACCTTCAGTTGGGTAGTGATTGATAATGGCGTCCAGCGCGGCGAAGCCCGTTCAGCCACGCTGCCATTGCCAACTGTCATTCTCGACAGAGTCCGTCAGGGCGAAGCGCTCGGTCCGGTGATGTCGGACTACACGGGTATTGATGAGATTGGCCGTAAAGAGGGCGCTATCGGCGTCTTTACCGCGGGCAAGCTGACGCGCTCAAGCGTATACCACCAGGCGGTGATTCTGGCGCTCAGCCCGTTTCATAACGCAGTGTATTTATAGCGTTGTGCCGGATGGCGGCTTCGCCTTATCCGGCCACAACCGCGCCACATACTTAGGCCTGAAAGCGAAGCGCCATCAGGCATTTTTTAGCAGCACCTGCTCCAGCCAATGACGCAGATCCACCGGTGCGGATTTGAGGCTGTTCGACCCCCGTGTAATGGTGGCGATCCCCGCCCCGAGCTCGTTTTTAAGCTCGCGCTGACTCATCTCGCCGCGCAGCAGCTCTTCAATGATACGCACGCGCGTGCCCAGCGCTTCGCGCTCATCCGGCGTTAACATCAAATTGAGCAGGGGCAGGTGTAAGTCTTGTTCATAGGCGTGTTTAAGCAGATCGACAAAACGTAACCACTCCTGGTGACGCTGTTCTGCCATCTCTGCCGAATAGGGTGATTGCTGAGTCATAAGTTATCGCCATCGTTGCGGGGGAAGCGTGCTTGCCTCCCCCTTTTGTACTCTTTAACGAGTACGATAGCATAACACAACCGACACGATCAGTAACGACGTTGCCATTCTGCGTCGCTCATCAACTCCGGTTTGTCACCGAGGAAATAGCGATAGTACGCATCGTAAGCCAGCACGTTCTTCACGTAGCCACGCGTCTCAGAGAATGGAATGCTTTCGACAAACGCGACAGCATCGATACGACCCGCGCTATTGCCAAGCCAGGTGCGAACGCGCCCCGGTCCGGCGTTATAGGCCGCCGACGCGAAAATGCGGTTATTACCGAATTGCTGATAGACATACTGTAAATAGCTGGTACCAATGTTGATGTTGGTATCAGGATCCAGTAGTTGGCTCGGGCTGCTGTAACCTGGAATCGAGAACATTTTCACCGTATGCGTCGCCGTGCCCGGCATAATCTGCATCAGCCCGCTGGCACCAACCGGCGATTTTACTTTCGGGTTCCAGGCGCTTTCCTGACGCGCTATCGCCATCGCATAGCTTGGCGGAATATCCTTACCGCTGGTGTAGCGTGTAAACAGATCCTTGTAGGCCAGTGGGAAACGCTCTTCCAGATGATCCCACAGCTTACCGGCGATCGTCGCTTGTACGCTCAGATCCCACCAGTGATTGTTGAACGCATAACGCGCCAGCTGAGCCTGCTCAGACTTCGTGCGACTGGTGACCAGATTCGCCCATTCACTGCGCGCGGTATTGTCCAGGTTCCAGTACATTAGCTCGCGCACACGTGCCATTTCCGGTCCCTGAGTCAGCGCAGAGTCAACGTTTGCCGGGGCTTTATCCACTTTCAACTCGTACTCTTCACCCAGACGCTGTGCCGCCACCATCGGATAGAAACCGCGCTGCTGCATGAGCTGGTGCAGGATCTCTTTGGCTTCCGCCTCGCGCCCGCGCTCAAGCAGCAGATCCGCCTGCCAGTAACGCCACTCATCTTTCTCTTTTGCTTCCATTGGCAGACGCGCCAGCCAGGTATTCAGACCACGACGATCGCCGGTTCCCAGCGCCATGCGCACACGGCGCTCCACAAGCGAGGTGGAATTCGAGCGCATAATGGCGTCATCGCGCCATTTGGCCTGCTCATCGGTAACGTCATTACCCATCAGACGCCAGGCGACGATGTCGCGCAGCTCCTGGGTTTGCTCGTCATTCAGCTGTTGCGCCTGCGCCAGAGACGGGATCATCAGGCGGGCGTTTTCCGCATCCTGACGCGCCACGCTGGAAAAAGCCACCGCCGCCATCTGTCGGGTGAAATCCGTCGCGCCAGTGGTGCGTGCAAAGGTCATCACCGAATTCGGATCGTTGGCCAGCGCGATGATCGCCGAAGCGATAGTTTGGTATTGCGCGGGCATTTGCCCAGCTAACGCCGTGACCAGACCGGTATTCCCTGCTTTCATCGCCAGACGAATACGCTCCAGATACGCCAGCGGATCCTGAGTTCCTGAGGCGCGCCATACGCCGAATAATTTGTCACAGGCGTTCGGCTGGCTTTTCCCGCTCAACCACAGTTCTTTCGCGCCCTGCCAGGCCTCTTCGGTTTGCCCGGTGCTCCATTTCGCAAAGTAATAGTTGCATTGCGCTTCCGTGGTACCCGGTTTTTCTGGGCTGAACGCCAGTAGTCCACGCCAGTCCTCCCGTCGCGCCAGTTCATTCACGAAACGTGATTGCAGAGTACGCGCGGGGGGCAGCGTCGGGTTGGCGCGCACAAAATTGGTAACGGTAATGGTAGGCTGATTCATCAGATCGTCAGTAATCTGACGATATTCCAGATAAGGATACAGAGGATAATTCTTCAGGCCGGGCATCATCTGCTCTACGACATCCATCTGTCGGTTATCCCAGGCCTGTTTAATTTGCGCATAGCGACTGCGCTGCTCATCCAGGGAATCGGCTCGCGCCACTTGACTGACCGTCAGCAGACATACGCTGGCCGCCAGCAGGCGCCAGGTAAATTGATTGGCTTTGTCCACAAGCTCTTCCTCTTCTCATGTTACGTCTGTGCAGCATCATGCCGCTTAATTAGTTCATGCTAACCAGACATTGCAGAATGCGCCACGTCACGGACACTTTTTTACTTTTGTTGCGAGTGAGATCTGCTGGCTGGGATTGGGCAATGAAAAAGGCTACACTTCGCCTTTGATAACTATTTACCAATAATTAGCCCTAAATAATTCAAGTTGCAGCAAGGCGGCGAGGGAGTAAATCCCCTGAGCGTACAAAGTGCGTGACTGGGGGGAACGACAAATCTGTCAGGAACAGATTTGAACGCTGCGGAGCAGCGGCCCGCAAGGGCGAGGCTCATGGATGAGCCGAGTAACTCACAGCCAACGCATCTGCAGCTTGAAGTATGACGGGATAAATAAAGAGGCGAGTCCAACGTGGCCCAATTTGTTTATACCATGCATCGTGTCGGCAAAGTCGTTCCGCCGAAACGTCATATTCTTAAAAACATCTCACTGAGCTTCTTCCCTGGCGCCAAAATCGGTGTACTTGGTCTGAACGGCGCGGGTAAATCGACCCTGCTGCGCATTATGGCCGGCATTGATACCGATATCGAAGGTGAAGCTCGCCCACAGCCTGGCATTAAAATCGGTTACCTGCCGCAGGAACCGAAACTAAACCCGGAACATACCGTTCGTGAATCCGTGGAAGAAGCGGTTGCCGAAGTGGTTAACGCGCTGAAAGGTCTGGATGAAGTGTACGCAAAGTACGCCGAGCCGGACGCCGACTTCGATAAACTCGCTGCGCAACAGGGCAAGTTTGAAGAGATCATTCAGGCGCACGACGGTCATAACCTGAATGTGCAGCTTGAGCGTGCCGCTGACGCCCTGCGTCTGCCGGACTGGGACGCTAAAATTGAGAACCTCTCCGGTGGTGAACGCCGCCGCGTCGCGCTGTGCCGCCTGCTGCTGGAAAAACCAGACATGCTGCTGCTCGACGAACCGACTAACCACCTGGACGCCGAATCCGTTGCGTGGCTGGAACGCTTCCTGCACGACTTCGAAGGCACCGTGGTGGCGATTACCCACGACCGTTACTTCCTCGACAACGTTGCGGGCTGGATTCTGGAGCTTGACCGCGGCGAAGGTATTCCATGGGAAGGCAACTACTCCTCCTGGCTGGAGCAGAAAGATCAGCGTCTGGCGCAGGAAGCATCTCAGGAAGCGGCTCGCCGTAAATCCATTGAGAAAGAGCTGGAGTGGGTGCGTCAGGGCGCTAAAGGCCGTCAGTCTAAGGGTAAAGCCCGTCTGGCACGCTTTGAAGAGCTGAACAACACCGAATACCAGAAGCGTAACGAAACCAACGAACTGTTTATCCCACCAGGAGCACGTCTGGGTGATAAAGTCGTTGAAGTCACCAATCTGCGTAAATCCTACGGCGATCGCGTTCTGATTGACGACCTGAGCTTCTCCGTACCGAAAGGCGCTATCGTCGGCATCATCGGTCCGAACGGCGCGGGTAAATCTACCCTGTTCCGTATGATGCCCGGTCAGGAACAGCCAGACAGCGGCACCATCACGCTGGGTGAAACCGTCAAGCTGGCTTCCGTTGACCAGTTCCGTGACGCCATGGACAACAGCAAAACCGTGTGGGAAGAAGTTTCCGGCGGGCTGGATATCATGAAGATCGGCAACACCGAGATGCCAAGCCGCGCCTACGTAGGCCGCTTCAACTTTAAAGGTGTTGATCAGGGTAAACGCGTAGGCGAACTCTCCGGCGGTGAGCGCGGTCGTCTGCACCTGGCGAAGCTGCTGCAGGTTGGCGGCAACATGCTGCTGCTTGATGAACCAACCAACGACCTGGATATCGAAACCCTGCGCGCGCTGGAAAACGCCCTGCTGGAGTTCCCGGGCTGCGCGATGGTCATCTCGCACGACCGTTGGTTCCTCGACCGTATCGCGACCCACATTCTGGATTACCAGGATGAAGGTAAGGTTGAGTTCTTCGAAGGTAACTTTACCGAATACGAAGAGTACAAGAAACGCACGCTGGGCGCAGATGCGCTGGAGCCGAAGCGTATTAAGTACAAGCGTATTTCGAAGTAATTACCGTTAAGCGCCGGATGGCGGCGTTACGCCTCATCCGGCCTACGAGGTTAGTGCGACTTGTAGGCCGGATAAGCGCAACGCCATCCGGCATTTACGCTATCTCTGCTCGCCCATCAACTCTTTCACCAACTCCACGCAGCGCAGAAATCGACCGTCATAGTCGGGCTCCTGAACGTGCACAAAATTGATATTGTTTTCCTGCAGCATCTCGACCAGCAGCGACTGAAACGCTTTTCTGTCAACCGAACTGCCGAGACTGCGTAAGCCATCCGCCACCCATGGAGTATTGTTCTCCAGCAGGATCACCAGGTCAAAGCGATACTCGTCAATCAGGGCCTGCACAAACGGGTGTTCACGCCCTTCATACTTTTTGCAGAAGGCCTGAGTGGTAACGAAATCGGTGTCGATAAACGCCACTTTATTGGCATACTTGACAGCAAAATCAATGTATTGGGCTTGTCCCAGGGCGATTTTATCGTAGTCGGAATACTGCAACGCCATCTCATCACCGCCCAAATGGGAGAAGACGTAATCACGCCCATATTCCCACGCACTGGTAGTGTTAAAGATATTGGCGAGCTTGTTCACCAGCGTCGATTTTCCGCTCGACTCTCCGCCGAGGATCGCCACAGTGCGCACGAAAAACGGCTTCACTTCTGTAGGAATATACTCCCAGTAGCGAAACGGGTTCTCACGGATTTGCCCGCCGCTGATGTTCATAAACGTTCGTTTGGGATCCACCAGCACGGTTTCGATCCCCAGATGTTCCAGATACTGCGGGGCATCTGACTCTTCAGAGGTGTAAATCCAGTTAGGCTGGATCCCTTTCTCCTGCATAAACGTTTTGATCCCGTTGCTCCACACATCCCAACCGTGTGGATACGGCTCCATACCCTCTTCGTTGAAGGCATGAATACGGATATTTTTCTGATACTTAAAGGTTTGCAGCAGCCAGCGTAGACGATCGGGCACCGTGGGCTGTTGCGACATAGCACTGTCTTCAAACAGGCTGCGATCGCGCGTGTCGTCATACCCCATGATGATATGCAGTTCATCGACCTGACTACACGCGCGCTGGATAAGATAGATATGGCCGGTATGCAGCGGATAAAACTTACCGAATACCACACCGATATTCTTCTGCTGGCGCGGAAACTCCAGCCCGAGAAACCGGTGCAACGCCTCCAGCTTTTGCGCGCTGGGGCTTTTAATTTTGGCATTCAGCAGTTGACTTAAATATCCCTTGGTCATGCCACTGGCATCTGCCACCTGTTGCAGGGTACAGCCCTTTTGCTTAATGGCAGTTTTCAGATAATCAAATGACACAAGAGCCTCCTGCTGTAAAAATAAACGTAATACCCAATACCGCCGGAAAGACGGCGGGTATTTTATTATAGGTCGTCAAACACGCTTAAAGCATCCGTAAGCTTCTTAACGCCAAAGACCTGCATCCCTTCCGGCACTTTTTTCGGCACGTTGGCGGCAGGAACAATCGCCCGACGAAAGCCGTGCTTCGCCGCTTCCGAAATACGCTCCTGGCCGCTGGGTACCGGACGGATTTCGCCCGCCAGTCCCACTTCGCCAAAGACCACTAAGTCCTGCGGCAGCGGTCGGTCGCGCAGGCTGGAAACCATTGCCAGTAGCAGTGCCAGATCGGCGCTGGTTTCGGTAACCTTCACGCCGCCAACCACGTTGACGAACACGTCCTGATCCGCCATCTGCAAGCCGCCGTGACGATGCAGCACGGCCAGCAGAATCGCCAGACGGTTCTGCTCCAGACCAACCGCCACACGACGCGGATTCGCCATCATCGAATGGTCGACCAGCGCCTGAATCTCCACCAGTAACGGGCGCGTGCCTTCCCAGACCACCATCACCGAACTGCCGGAGGTGACTTCATCGCCACGGCTTAAGAAGATAGCGGAAGGGTTGCTAACTTCACGCAGCCCCTGTTCGGTCATGGCAAAGACGCCCAGTTCATTCACCGCGCCAAAGCGATTTTTATGGCTACGCAGAGTACGAAAACGAGAATCGGCGTCGCCGTCGAGCAGCACCGAGCAGTCAATACAGTGCTCCAGCACCTTTGGACCGGCCAGCGAGCCGTCTTTGGTGACGTGGCCGACCATGACAATCGCCACGCCGCGCGTTTTGGCAAAGCGGGTCAGGTAAGCCGCGGTTTCGCGTACCTGTGCCACGCTGCCCGGCGAAGACTGAATGTCCGCCATGTGCATCACCTGAATGGAGTCGATAACCATCAGCCTCGGCTGTTCTTCTTCGGCAATCAGGCAAATTTGTTCGATACTGGTTTCCGACAGCATGTTCAGATTCGCCGTCGGCAGACCGAGTCGATGCGCGCGCATCGCCACCTGTTGCAAAGACTCTTCGCCGGTGACGTACAGGGTTTTCATCTGCTCAGCGAGCTTGCACAGCGTTTGCAGCAGCAGCGTTGATTTCCCTGCGCCGGGGTTACCGCCAATCAGGATGGCGCTGCCTGGCACCACACCGCCGCCCAGCACGCGGTCAAACTCTTTAAATCCGGTGGAAAAACGCGGCAACTCTTCAAGGCTGATATCAGACAGCTTCTGCACTTTTGCGATGCCCGCATTCCCGGCATAGCCACTGAGCCGCTCGTTACGCGCCACCGTTGGTGACGCAGCAAGGCGTACCTCGGTAATGGTGTTCCAGGCCTGACAGGCGCTGCATTGCCCTTGCCAGCGCGGGTAATCGGCCCCGCATTCGTTACAAACAAAGGCGCGTTTTGGAGCTTTGGCCACGTTTTACCTCTTTCGTTAGCGCGTTTACCGGACAGCGTGGGCGCTTATCCGGCCTACGGTCACTTTGCCATCAGGCAATTAAATCATTTCTGGTTCATGCTGCCAGAGAGAATGCAGAACACGCCCATCAGGTCAGCGTGACGGATCGTAATCTCCGTCTTTTCATTCACTTTGGGTTTGGCATGATACGCTATACCCAGTCCAGCCGTTTTGATCATCGGCAGATCGTTGGCGCCATCGCCGATCGCCACCGTCTGCGCCATCGGGATCTCATACTCCTGCGCCAGGCGGGTCAGGGTGTTGGCTTTGTACTGCGCATCGACGATATCGCCGATCACGTTGCCGGTGAATTTACCGTCCATGATCTCCAGCTCGTTTGCCACAGCCGCCGTCAGACGTAGTTTGTTACGCAGATAATCGGCAAAGAAGGTAAAACCGCCGGAGGCAATTGCCACTTTCCAGCCGAGCGTTTCCAGTTTTAACACCAGCTGAGTCAGGCCAGGCATCAGTGGTAGCGTTTCGCGCACCTGGTGCAAAATATTGGCATCAGCGCCCTTCAACGTCGCCACGCGGCTGCGCAAGCTGGCGGTAAAGTCCAGCTCGCCGCGCATCGCGCGTTCGGTAACTTCGGCTACCATTTCGCCGGTTCCCGCCAGTTTGGCAATTTCATCGATACACTCGATCTGGATAGCCGTTGAATCCATGTCCATCACCAGCAAACCCGGCGTGCGCAAATGCGGAATTTTACCCAGTGGCGCAACATCCAGTTTGGCATCATGCGCCAGTTTTGCCGCACGCGGCGTTAACGAGCCCGCCAGACGAATCACCTGATAATCCTCAACGCACCACGCCGCCACGATCACCATCGCTGCACCCAGTTTGCTCTGGTATTGCGTTAACCGTTGTTTATCCAGCCCACGACCGTACAGCAGCCAGCCACTGCGGCCCGCGTGGTAATCCAGCGGCATGACTTCATCACCGCTTAAAGAGAGAGGCAGACCTGGCCACAGAGAAACATCTTCAGGTAGATCGCACCAGGTAATGTTAGGCATTAAAGCTCCTGTAAAATCGTTCGGGTCGGAATCATCAGGGGAAAATAACGCATGAGGCTACCCTGTAACCAGCGCTTCTGGCAACATTAAGTCTCAAATTTTCAGCAGGTGGAATATGGCTCGCACAAAACTGAAATTCCGACTTCATCGTGCAGTGATTGTATTGTCCTGCCTTGCGCTGCTCGTTGCTCTGATGCAGGGCGCGTCCTGGTTTAGTCAAAGCCACCAACAGCAGCGTAATCCGCAGCTCGAAGAGCTGGCGCGCACGCTGGCTCGCCAGGTCTCCTTGAACGTCGCCCCGCTGATGCGTACCGAAACGCCGGATGAAAAGCGCATTAAAGCGGTACTCTCGCAGCTCACGGAAAGTAGCCGTATTCTGGATGCGGGCGTCTACGATGAAAAGGGAGACCTGATTACACGCACCGGTGAGAGCGTCAACGTTCGAGACCGACTGGCGTTGGACGGCAAAAAAGCCGGGGGCTATTTTAACCAGCAGATTGTCGAGCCCATTCAGGGAAGAAATGGTCCACTGGGCTATCTACGCCTGACGCTGGATACCCACACGCTCGCCACCGAAGCCAAGCAGGTGGATAACACCACCAACATCTTACGCCTAATGCTGCTTCTGTCACTGGCAATTGGCGTGGTGCTCACCCGTACCTTATTGCAAGGCAAGCGCACCCGCTGGCAGCAATCCCCTTTCCTGCTGACCGCCAACAAACCGGTACAGGAAGAAGATAACGAGAAGAAAGAGTAATAACAGAAAGGAAATCGACCATGACGACACTACGCCTGCTTATCTCAGACTCTTACGATCCGTGGTTTAACCTCGCGGTCGAAGAGTGCATTTTTCGCCAGATGCCCGCCACGCAGCGCGTCCTGTTCTTGTGGCGTAACGCCGATACGGTGGTGATTGGCCGGGCGCAAAACCCGTGGAAAGAGTGTAATACCCGCCGTATGGAAGAAGACAACGTGCGGCTCGCCCGTCGCAGCAGCGGCGGCGGCGCGGTGTTCCATGACTTAGGCAATACCTGCTTTACCTTTATGGCCGGTAAACCGGAGTACGACAAAACCATCTCTACCGCTATTGTCCTCCATGCCCTGAACGCGCTGGGCGTAGACGCCGACGCCTCCGGGCGTAACGATCTGGTCGTGAAAACGCCAGACGGCGATCGCAAAGTTTCCGGCTCTGCTTATCGGGAAACGAAAGACCGCGGATTCCACCACGGCACGCTGTTGTTGAACGCCGATCTCAGCCGCCTGGCAAACTATCTCAATCCGGATAAAAAGAAACTCGCCGCCAAAGGCATTACCTCGGTTCGCTCACGCGTAGCGAATCTAACGGAGCTGTTGCCGGGCATCACCCATCAACAGGTCTGTCAGGCTATCACGGAAGCCTTTTTTGCCCACTACGGCGAACGTGTCGAAGCGGAAATTATCTCGCCGGACAAAACCCCGGATCTGCCGAACTTTGCCGAAACCTTTGCCCGTCAGAGCAGTTGGGAGTGGAATTTTGGTCAGGCGCCTGCGTTCTCGCACCTTCTGGACGAGCGTTTCACCTGGGGCGGCGTTGAGCTGCATTTCGACGTGGAAAAAGGTCATATCACCCGTACGCAGGTCTTTACCGACAGCCTCAATCCCGCGCCGTTAGAAGCGCTGGCGGGTCGTCTGCAGGGGTGTTTGTACCGTGCGGATATGCTGCAACAGGAGTGCGAAGCGCTGCTGGTTGATTTCCCACAGCAGGAGAAAGAGTTACGCGAGCTGTCAGCGTGGATTGCCAGTGCAGTGAGCTAAACGCTGGCCTGAAAATGCCGGATGGCGGTCCGGCATACATCGATTGTAGCCCGGTAAGCGCAGCGCTACCGGGCATCACAACACTTACTCTTTATCGCCCAGCAGAACGGATTCCAGTGCGATTTTGATCATGTCGTTGAAGGTCGTCTGACGTTCAGCGGCAGTGGTCTGCTCGTGAGTACGGATATGGTCGGACACGGTGCAGATGGTCAGCGCTTTCGCACCAAACTCAGCCGCAACGCCGTAGATACCCGCCGCTTCCATTTCCACGCCCAGCACGCCGTATTTTTCCATTACGTCGAACATTTCGCCGTCCGGAGAGTAGAACAGGTCAGCGGAGAACAGGTTGCCCACGCGCGCGTCTACGCCCAGCGCTTTTGCCGCATCAACTGCATTACGCACCATGTCGAAGTCAGCGATAGCTGCGAAGTCATGATCTTTAAAACGGATACGGTTTACTTTGGAGTCGGTGCAGGCGCCCATACCGATAACCACGTCACGCAGTTTAACGTCCATACGCACAGCGCCGCAGGAGCCTACGCGAATGATTTTCTTCACGCCAAAATCGGTGATCAGCTCTTTGGTGTAGATAGAGCAGGACGGGATACCCATCCCGTGACCCATAACGGAGATCTTACGGCCTTTGTAAGTACCGGTGAAACCTAACATGCCGCGAACGTTGTTCACTTCACGAACATCTTCGAGGAAAGTTTCAGCAATATGCTTTGCGCGCAGCGGGTCGCCCGGCATCAATACGACGTCAGCGAAATCACCCATTTCTGCATTAATATGTGGAGTTGCCATCTTCAGTTCCCTTTTGATTTATTGTTTTTGTCGGGGGGGTAGCACTGCCTTACCCAACCGACAAAACGAATTCAAATACCCTAAGGATTTCGCGTTGTAGGAAGGCGACGAATTCGGAACCCCCGGGAGCATAGATTACCTATGTGACCGGGGTGAGCGAATGAAGTCAACGCATCTACAGCGCGAAAGACAACGGGTATCACAGCATGTTTTTACCGTAGTCCATCGGCGATGTACCAAAGTAGCTCGCCAGCGTCTGGCCAATATCCGCGAAAGTTTCACGGTGGCCTAAAGAACCTGGTTTCACTTTCGGGCCGTAAACCAGCACCGGAATGTGCTCACGGGTGTGGTCAGTGCCGGTCCAGCTCGGGTCACAGCCGTGGTCAGCGGTCAGGATCAGAATGTCATCTTCACCCACCAGTTCCATCAGTTCAGGTAAACGGCGGTCGAACAGTTCCAGACCTGCAGCGTAACCAGCGATATCGCGACGATGTCCCCAGGAAGAGTCGAAATCAACGAAGTTAGTGAAGACGATGGTCTTATCACCCGCTTCTTTCATCTCTTTGATGGTGGCGTCGAACAGCGCGTCCAGGCCGGTAGCTTTCACTTTTTTGGTGATGCCACAGTTAGCGTAGATATCCGCGATTTTACCGACGGAAACCACGTGACCGTCTTTCTCGTCGACCAGTTTCTGCAGCACGGTCGGTGCTGGCGGCTCAACGGCCAGATCGTGACGGTTACCGGTACGCTGGAAATTACCCGCTTTATCACCGATAAACGGACGCGCGATAACACGACCGATGTTGTAACCACCTTCGGTCAGTTCTTCACGAGCGATTTCACACAGTTCGTAGAGTTTATCCAGGCCAAAAGTCTCTTCGTGACAGGCAATCTGGAACACGGAGTCTGCGGAAGTATAGAAAATCGGCTTGCCGGTTTTCATATGCTCTTCACCCAGTTGATCCAGGATCACGGTACCGGAAGAGTGACAGTTGCCGAGGTAGCCCGGCAGGTTGGCACGTTTGACCAGTTTATCCAGCAGTTCCTGCGGGAAGCTGTTGTCATGATCGGAGAAATAACCCCAGTCAAACAGAACCGGAACACCCGCGATTTCCCAGTGGCCAGACGGCGTGTCTTTCCCGGAAGAGAGTTCATGCGCCCAGGCGTAGGCACCAATCACTTCCGCGTTACCGTCCATACCAGCAGCAATTTTACCGGTAGAACCTTCGTGAGCTTTCACCAGGCCCAGACGGGTCAGGTTAGGCAGATTCAGTGGACCTTTGCGACCCTTGTCAGCTTCGCCTTTCGCACAGGCTTCCGCAATGTGTCCCATAGTGTCTGAGCCTACGTCGCCAAAGCGATCCGCATCTTCAGTCGCACCAATACCAAAGGAGTCCAGCACCATAATAAATGCACGTTTCATCTTGTTCTCCAACATCTGCGCCGCAAAAAAGCGATCAGATCAGTATACAGTTATTCGGTAATACGACGATAGACTGTCGGTGTAATTTCTGGCGCTTTATCGTCAAGGCTAATTGCCGCTTTGACCGCTTTCGCCGCTTCCTGCCAGCTGGCTTCGTCTTTGGCGTGGATCACCGCCAGCGGACGCTGTCCGTCTACGCTGTCGCCCAGACGCGCCATGTCGCTAAAGCCAACGCTGTAATCAATGGTGTCCGAAGCCTGACGACGACCGCCGCCCATGGAAACAACCGCCATTCCCAGCGCCCGGGTATCCATAGCGCTGACAAAACCTTCGGTATCAGCATATACCGCTTTGCTGAGCATTGCCGTCGGCAGGTACTTCGCATGATTTTCGACGAAATCGGTCGGGCCTTTCTGCGCCGCAACCATGCGACCAAAAATCTCTGCCGCTTTGCCGTTATCCAGCACCGCCTGCAATTTCGCACGGGCTTCGGCATCGTCTTTCGCCAGATTGCCGGAGATCAGCATTTCCACGCACAGCGCCATCGTGACGTCTAACAGACGTGGATTGCGGTATTCACCTGTCAGGAACTGCACCGCTTCGCGGACTTCAACCGCGTTACCTGCGCTGAATGCCAGTACCTGGTTCATATCGGTTAACAGCGCGGTGGTACGTACACCCGCTCCGTTCGCCACGCCGACAATCGCTTCGGCAAGCGCTTCAGAAAGCTCATAGGTCGGCATAAAAGCGCCGCTGCCTACTTTCACGTCCATCACCAGCGCATCCAGCCCTTCCGCCAGCTTTTTCGCCAGGATAGAGCCGGTAATCAGCGGGATGGAATCCACCGTCGCGGTAATATCGCGGGTGGCATAAAAACGTTTGTCCGCCGGTGCGAGCGAGCTGGTTTGCCCAATAATCGCCACACCCACGTCTTTAATAATTTCACGGAAACGCGCATCGTCCGGGAAGATGTCAAACCCTGGGATGGCTTCCAGTTTATCGAGCGTACCGCCGGTATGCCCCAGACCACGTCCGGAGATCATCGGAATATAACCGCCGCATGCAGCGACCATTGGGCCTAACATCAGTGACGTTACGTCACCCACGCCGCCGGTAGAGTGTTTATCCACAATCGGGCCGTTCAGCTGCAGGCTTTTCCAGTCCAGCACGGTTCCTGAATCACGCATTGCCATGGTCAGCGAAACACGCTCAGGCATTGTCATATCGTGGAAGAAAATGGTCATCGCCAGGGCGGCGATTTGCCCTTCAGAGATGGTGTTGTCGCGAATCCCATTGATAAAGAAACGAATCTCTTCATCGCTCAGCGCATGACCATCACGTTTTTTACGAATAATTTCTTGTGCGAGAAACATGGTAACCCCCGATAAATCAGGTTAAATGCAGCGGAAAACCCACTGCAATGAATGATTACTCTAAACAATTCGAGTCGCAGGAAGCGGCAAGGAAGCTCATCCCCAGGCGCTTACTACAGTAAGTGACTGGGGTGAGGGAGTGCAGCTAACGCACCTGCGGCTTGAAGTATGACGAGTAATTAGTAGCTGCTTGCGCTCTTACCATCGCCGTGCCCCAGCGCTTTCAGCAGGCTCGCCAGCAGGCTGGATGCGCCAAAACGATAGTGACGGGAATCGGCCCAGTCAGCGCCAAACAGTTCGTCGGCAATCGCCAGGAACTGCTGTGCATCTTCTGCGGTACGCACGCCGCCTGCCGGTTTGAAACCTACAGTTTTAGAAACGCCCATGTCGCGGATCACTTCCATCATGATGCGTGCGCTTTCCGGCGTCGCATTTACCGGCACTTTACCGGTAGAGGTTTTGATGAAATCAGCACCCGCTTTGATGGAGATTTCAGACGCTTTACGGATAAGACTCTCTTCTTTCAGCTCACCGGTTTCGATGATCACTTTCAGCAGCACGTTTGCCGCCGCACACGCATCTTTACATGCTTTAACCAGATCAAAACCAACCTGCTCGTTCCCGGCGATCAGGGCACGGTAAGGGAACACCACGTCAACTTCATCCGCGCCGTAGGCAATCGCCGCGCGGGTTTCAGCCAGCGCAATCTCGATGTCGTCGTTGCCGTGCGGGAAGTTGGTCACGGTTGCAATACGGATGTCCGGAGTGCCTTGCTCTTTCAGCGTCTTACGCGCGATAGGGATGAAACGCGGATAGATGCAAATAGCGGCAGTGTTGCCTACCGGGGTCTTCGCCTGATGACACAGCGCGATCACTTTTTCATTGGTGTCGTCGTCATTCAGGGTGGTCAGGTCCATCAGTTTCAGTGCACGCAGGCTGCTTGCTGTTAAATCGGTCATAACATTCTCCAACGGCATCGCCGTATAAAATTTCACCTTGCGAGTTTGTTAGTATTCTAACATCCGCTCGCTATTACACTTCGATATACATCACAGTTAATGAAAACCACATACAGATTTGCATTACTCTAATGAGATCTACTTCAAATAAATCACCTTTCAGGAAGGGATGCGGTGGCATCAGGCGCATCCGGATCAAAGGTTGTGGCGGCGTTGCTTTCTACAATGGCGTTACACCTTCGGGATAAAAAGGAATCAACGATGCCCACTTCAAGCGAACTCGCGCTGCAACAGCGTTGCCAACAAATCGTGACCAGTCCGGTGCTCAGCCCTGAGCAGAAACGCCACTTCCTGGCGCTGGAGGCTGAAAACGCGCTGCCTTACCCGCAACTACCTGCTGAGGCTCGCCAGGCGCTGGATGACGGGGTGATCTGCGATATGTATGAAGGTCATGCCCCGTTCAAACCGCGCTATGTTTTACCCGACTACGCGCGTTTTCTGGCCAACGGTTCCTCATGGCTGGAACTGGAAGGAGCCAGGGATCTTGATGACGCGTTATCCTTACTCACCATCCTGTATCACCACGTTCCGTCAGTCACCTCGATGCCGGTCTATCTCGGCCAGCTCGACGTTCTGTTGCAACCGTATGTTAGAATTCTAACACAAGATGAGATCGATATTCGAATAAAACGTTTCTGGCGTTATCTCGACAGAACCCTGCCAGACGCATTTATGCATGCCAATATCGGCCCCGCAGATACGCCTGTCACCCGTGCAATTTTACGCGCAGACGCAGAGTTAAAGCAGGTTTCGCCTAATCTAACGTTCATTTATGATCCGCAAATTACACCTGACGACCTGCTGCTCAACGTGGCGCATAATATCTGCGAGTGCAGTAAGCCGCACATTTCCAACGGCCCCGAAAATGATAAAATTTTCACAAAAGGTCAGTATGGCGTCGTCAGCTGTTACAACTCGTTGCCGCTCGCCGGGGGTGGAAGCACGCTGGTCAGGCTCAATCTGAAAGCCATCGCAGAGCGCAGCACCTCTGTCGATGACTTCTTTACGCGCACCCTACCGCACTATTGCCAGCAGCAAATCGCCATCATTGATTCACGATGTGAATTCCTCTATGAAAAATCACATTTCTTTGAGAATAGCTTCCTGGTGCAGGAAGGGTTGATTGATCCCGAACGTTTTGTCCCTATGTTCGGCATGTATGGCCTGGCGGAGGCGGTGAACCTGCTGTGCGATAAGGCGGGGCAGAATGCTCGCTACGGAAAAGACGAGGTCGCCAATCAGCTCGGGTATCGTATCAGCGCCCAACTGGCGGAGTTTGTAGAAAGTACCCCGGTGAAATTTGGCTGGAAGCAGCGCGCAATGCTGCACGCACAGTCAGGGATCAGTTCTGACATCGGCACCACGCCGGGCGCGCGTCTGCCCTACGGCGATGAGCCGGATCCGATCACTCACCTGCAAACCGTCGCGCCGCATCATGCGTATTATCACGCTGGGATCAGCGACATTCTCACGCTGGATGAAACCATCAAGCGCAATCCTCAGGCGCTGGTGCAATTGTGCCTCGGGGCGTTTAAAGCTGGGATGCGTGAGTTTACCGCCAACGTGAGTGGTAACGATTTGGTCCGCGTCACCGGCTATATGGTACGCCTGTCGGATCTGGAAAAATATCGCGCCGAAGGTTCACGCACCAACACCACCTGGCTGGGCGAAGAAGCCGCGCGCAATACGCGCATTCTGGAACGACAACCTCGCGTGATTAGCCATGAACAGCAGATGCGCTTCAGTAAGTAAGATCATTCCTTTCTCCTGCGTCGACGGGCCGGGCAGTCGCCTGGCTCTGTTTCTGCAAGGATGTAACCTGCGCTGTAAAAATTGCCACAATCCGTGGACGATGGGACGCTGCAACGACTGCGGGGAATGTGTCCGGCATTGCCCGCATGAAGCGCTGAGCTTGAGTGCGGGGAAAGTGAGATGGCAATCCGACGTATGTCAGCAGTGCGATACCTGCCTGCACATGTGCCCACAGCAGGCCACGCCGATGGCGCAAACCCTGAGCGTTGATGAAGTGCTGCGGCATATTCGCAAGGCGGTGCTGTTTATTGAAGGAATTACGGTCAGCGGCGGCGAAGCGACCACCCAGTTGCCGTTTATCGTGGCGCTGTTTAACGCGATCAAAACCGATCCGCAACTGCAACACCTGACCTGCATGGTAGACAGCAACGGCATGCTGAGCGAAACCGGCTGGCAAAAACTGCTGCCGGTATGCGACGGCGTAATGCTCGATTTAAAAGCCTGGGATAGCGCGTGTCATCGACAGTTGACTGGCCGCGATAACACGCTGATTAAACAAAGCATTACCTTTTTGTCCGGGCAGGGAAAACTTGCGGAACTGCGCCTGCTGGTTATTCCTGGCCACGTGGATTATCTACAGCATATCGATGCACTGGCGGCGTTTATCAAACGTTCAGGTGATGTACCAGTGCGGCTAAATGCCTTTCATGCGCACGGGGTTTACGGCGAAGCGAAAGACTGGCCGAGCGCCACGCCTGAGGATGTGGAGCAACTGGCGCAAAGATTGCGCGAGCGCGGGGTGGATAATTTGATCTTCCCGGCGCTGTACCTGTGATTGCCGGATGCGACGTATCCGTCGTCCGGCAATTAAAAATCAAATAACGCCGTCGTATTGCGATACAGCGCATCAGCGATAACATCCGCAGGTTCCGGGCGCAGCTCGCAGAGGACATCAAAGACTCTGACCACCTGCTCCGGGCGATTCGGCTGTCCCTGAAAGCCGTTGAGCGGCATATCCGGCGCGTCAGTTTCCAGCAGCAGTGAGTCCAGCGGCAGTTGCGCCATTACCTCGCGGGTTTTACTGGCGCGCGGATAGGTAATGGTGCCGCCCACGCCAATTTTGTAGCCCAGTTGCACAAAACGTTCGGCCTGCTGCACGCTCCCGGAAAACCCATGCACCACACCGGTTCGCGGTAAAGCATGGCGTTTCAGGTGCATCGCCAGCTTGTCATGAGTGCGCCGCGAATGCAGGATCACCGGCAGCTCGTAACGCTTCGCCAGCTTAAGCTGCGCTTCCAGCAGCCGCTCTTGCTTGTCGAATTGCGGATCGTCCCGATAAAGATCCAGCCCAATCTCACCTACCGCCACCAGCTTTTGCGGACGCTTATCCAGCGCCTGCTGCAACTGCTCCAGGCAGTCATCGCTATGTTGCTCAATAACAATGGGATGCAGCCCCAGGGCGGCAAACAATGGAGGGTAATTTTCCGCTAACGCCAGTACACGGGAAAAATTTGCCGCCTGGGTGGCCGGAACGATAATGCTTTGCACGCCGACGTCAGCCGCGCCCTGAATACTGGCAGATTCATCGCCCGTAAACGGCGGAAAATCAAAGTGACAATGCGTATCAATAAAACGATAACTCACGCCAAATCCTCATTATTAAACGTCGTGTCGTTAGCCTGAGGCGCATTGGTCACCACCGGCGCGTGAGCATCGTTAGCCACCGGCGCGGGAGGAACCACGACCGGTCCCGGCACCACAATCTTCGGCGTCTGACGAGGCAACGGCGCATTTTTCGCCAGCAGCTTGCCGACGGTTGCCAGGAAGTAACGACCACACAGGCGTCCGGTCTTGTAATCTTCCCGCAGCGCCGGAATACGGCTTCCTAATGCCATGCTATGGAGCGGTTTGGGCGGGTAGATCTCAAAGATACGCAGCTTGCCCGGCGGTTTCTCAATAAAACTCTGAATCGCGCGATAGCTGGCTTCATGGTGCTGGACCAGATTCAGCAGCGGTTGCAGGCTGCTTTCGCCCAGCCAGCGTTCCATACGCTTGAACCACTGCGGGGTGTAATACATTTGCGAAGGCACGGTGCGGATAACCACCAGCGTTTTTGCCCCCTGCTTCGCCGCTTCCTGCACGGGAATGGCGTCGCTGACTCCCCCATCGAGATAATTCACACCATCCAGCGCAACCCCGGCGCGGTAGAACCCTGGAATCGCGCTGGAGGCACGAATAAGATCGAGCCAGTTTTGCCGGTTCGGCGAAAAATAGCCTGGCGTGTAGTCATCGCCCCGACAGGCGCACATATAAAACGATTTCCCTGCGGCAAACAGGCGCTCGGCGATATCCATCGCCAGTGGCATCTGAGACGCGGTCGAATCCACTAGCCAATCGAGATCGATTAAGTTTCCCCCGCGCACAAAGCGCACCGGGTCAAAAAATTCACGTCGGGTAGTGTAACGCATGATGACTTTACGGCCGTAACCCGGCTGGTTACAAAGATAGGCTGAAAGGTTTTGCGCACCAGCGGAGGTCCCGTAGAAGAGATCAAAAGGATTGAACTGCGCGCGCATGAATTCATCCAGTACGCCAGCGGTGAAGATGCCTCTTTGTCCGCCGCCCTCACACACCAGCGCCATACTGCCTGGTTGAAACGGACGTAACGATAACGGCGCAATATTACCGAGCGTGACGGGTATTCTCTGCCCCACCTCTGCCTTCCTGTTGTTTTTGTAATAGAACAACAAAGTAACGCAAATTGCCTGATGCTAAAACCGTAAAAGCCAGTCCGGTGGACTGGCTTAGTAGCAAGTTATCTTTACGGTTAATCCCCAAAATAATTCAAGTCACAAGAAGGCGGCAAGGGCGTGAATCCCGACCAGCTTACTCTGGTAAGTGATACGGGCGAGCACGCGTAGCCAACGCACCTTTAACTTGAAGAATAAAGGGGATGTCGCTAGGGCCGTTTACGACCTGTAAACAGGCTGACCAGAAACAGAATGATCCCCACCACAAAAACAATTTTCGCTGCGCCAGCAGCGGTACCCGCCAGTCCACCAAAACCCAGTGCAGCGGCAATTAACGCGATAACCAGAAATATGATGCCCCATCGAAACATGCGCTTCTCCTTTACCATAGTTAATGTCACCGCTTGATATGAGCACTCAGGCTGCCCATCGGCGATATTTTCAGTGTGGTGCACAACACGCCTCCCGACAAACGTCGGGAGGACGAATTAAGTCTAATTAGTGAGTTTTAAGATCGTTTTTGACGCTTTTCACGCCATCAATCGCTTTGGCGATACTCTCAGCGCGATCGCTTTGAGCCTGTGATTCAACGGTTCCTGAAAGCTGTACCACGCCATCGGTGGTTTCAACTTTCACTTTGCGGGAAGGGACAATATCATCGGCCAGCAGCTTGGCTTTTACCTCACTGGTGATTGCCGTATCGCCCGCATAGCCTTTTACAGAAGTGTCTTTGCTATCACGTACGTGCAGTTCGTCGCTAACGGAGGTCACACCCTCAACTCCTTTGGCGACTTTAACTGCCTCTTCGGCCTGTGCCTGGCTTTCAACAAACCCGCTTAGCGTCACCACCTTCTGGTCGGTTTTAACGGAAATGTCGGTGCTCTTAATGCTATCGTGATCCACCAGCGCGGCTTTTACTTTCGCAGTGATGGTGCTGTCATCCATGAAATTACCGACTTTGTTCATGGAGCTATCGACTTTCTGCCCCGCACTTTCGACGCCGGATTGCGTTTTATCCGTCGTGGAGTTTTCTGCATAAGCAGAACCCGTTGCAACAGCGGAGGTCAGCATCACGGCCAGCAGCGTTTTAGAAATCTTAAGTCCTGTCATTGTCATCGATGTATTCCTGTATGTTTGCTAAAAGCTGCGCTCTGCCGTAAACGGCTTGAGCCAGCAACTAATCTTGTAAGTGGAATAAATATCAGCAATAGAAGCTGCAACAGGCAGCCTAAAAAGCATTTAACGCCGACATTTATGTCATCACATTGTTAAATATAGTTCAGGATTTCGTGATCGCAGTCCAGATTGACTAAAAAACGTGCAAACAAAAGAAAAACGAGAGGTTTTAAGAACATTCCGCAAGGGATTTAAAAGACAGGAAAAGTTGTAGGGCACGGCGGATACCGTGCCCTGAAGGTCGATTAGTGTTCGCGCGTTTTGCGGAACTGAACGTCAGGGTAACGTTCCTGGGTGAGATTCAGGTTAACCATGGTCGGCGCGATATAAGTGAGGTTATCGCCGCCATCCAGCGCCAGCTGAATTTCGTTTTTACGCTTGAATTCTTCGAATTTCTTCACGTCAGAACACTCTACCCAGCGTGCTGTCGCTACGTTGACCGACTCATAAATCGCTTCAACGTTGTATTCGCTCTTCAGGCGTGAAACCACCACGTCGAACTGCAGCACACCAACAGCGCCCACGATCAGATCGTTATTAGCGATCGGACGGAAAACCTGCACTGCGCCCTCTTCGGACAGCTGAACCAGCCCTTTCAGCAGCTGTTTCTGCTTCAACGGATCCTTCAGACGAATACGACGGAACAGCTCCGGCGCGAAGTTCGGAATACCGGTGAACTTCATCATTTCGCCTTGGGTAAAGGTATCGCCAATCTGGATAGTGCCGTGGTTGTGCAGACCCAGAATATCGCCCGGATACGCTTCTTCCACGTGAGAACGGTCACCGGCCATAAAAGTCAGCGCATCGGAGATAACCACGTCTTTACCAATGCGCACCTGGCGCATTTTCATACCTTTCTCGTACTTGCCGGACACCACGCGCATAAACGCCACGCGGTCACGGTGTTTCGGGTCCATGTTGGCCTGAATTTTAAACACAAAGCCGGTGAACTTCTCTTCTGATGCTTCAACGACACGGGTGTCGGTTTTACGCGGCATCGGCGCAGGCGCCCACTCCACTAAGCCATCCAGCATATGATCAACGCCGAAGTTACCGAGCGCGGTACCGAAGAATACCGGGGTGATTTCGCCCGCGAGGAACAGCTCATGGTCGAACTCGTTAGACGCGCCCTGCACCAGCTCCAGCTCGTCGCGCAGCTGCTGTGCCAGGTCTTCCCCCACGGCGGCATCGAGTTCCGGGTTGTTCAGACCTTTAACAATGCGCACTTCCTGAATGGTGTGGCCTTTACCCGTCTGGTACAGGTAAGTTTCGTCTTTATATAGGTGATAGACGCCTTTGAACAACTTACCGCAGCCAATCGGCCAGGTGATCGGCGCACAGCCGATTTTCAGTTCATTCTCGACTTCATCCAGCAGCTCCATCGGATCGCGGATGTCACGGTCGAGTTTGTTCATAAAGGTCAGGATCGGGGTATCACGCAGACGGGTAACTTCCATCAGCTTACGGGTCCGGTCTTCAACACCTTTTGCGGCGTCAATGACCATCAGGCAGCAGTCCACCGCCGTCAGAGTACGGTATGTATCTTCAGAGAAGTCTTCGTGCCCTGGGGTGTCCAGCAGGTTTACCAGGCAGTCATGATATGGAAACTGCATCACAGAGGTGGTAATTGAGATACCACGCTGTTTTTCCATTTCCATCCAGTCAGATTTCGCATGCTGGCTGGAGCCACGGCCTTTTACCGTACCGGCGGTCTGAATCGCCTGTCCGAATAACAGTACCTTTTCAGTAATTGTCGTTTTACCGGCATCCGGGTGAGAAATAATGGCAAAAGTGCGGCGTTTGGCCACCTCTTGCAAATAAGGAGACAACGTCATAGTCAAATCTTCTTAGGTAAGCACGGCAACAGGCCGTGCAAGTTGAATACGAAAAATTGCGGCTATTTTACCCATCAACGGGGGGGAGGCAATCAGTGTTTACACAGGAGCCGCTCCAGTTCACTTAATGACGCCACGGTCCAGGTCGGCTGAATGCCCGCTGGCTGCTCGCGGTGGTGCGTATTTAACCAGCAAGTGGATAGCCCGGCGTTAATGCCGCCAAGAATATCGGACTCTGCGGTGTCGCCCACCATCAGTACGCGGGAACGCTCAGGATTGCCCGCCTGCTCCAGCGCATGGTCAAAAATACGGGGATCGGGTTTTGCCACGCCAACCTGCTCAGAAATCACCAGCAGGTCGAAATAGTCGCGCAGCCCCGTCCGCTCAAGGCGGATTTGCTGCAACGCCGTAAAGCCGTTAGTAATAATACCGATTTTTGTTTTATCACGAATCGCATTGAGCAGAGAAACCGCCCCTGGCAACGGCGAGCAAATCTCCGCCATCGCATTGATAAAGGCGTCATTAAGCTGGCCTGGCTCAACCTTCAGGCGTTCAGCCCAGCTCTGAAAACGAGAGTGCTGGAGTTGTAATGAGGTTATCGCACCGTTTTGATAATCCACCCACAGCGGTTTATTTACGGCCTGGTAGTCCTGAAAATCTTCAGCGGTAAAGGTAATGCTATAGTCGAGAAACATCCGCTGTAAGCCGGTAAACGAGTCAAACGTAAACAGCGTTTCGTCGGCATCAAAGAAAATCCAGTCCCACTTCTTCACCATTACACCTTGTCTTACATGCTGATTGGCAATGCCATTATAATGGCGTCTTCATGACCATCGGCCGTCGGATAGTAATTGCGCCGGATCGTCGCCTCGTTAAAGCCCAGGCTTTCGTACAGCGCAATAGCGGCAGCATTTGAGGCGCGTACTTCAAGCCACAGTGTCAAAATGCCACGCTTTTCCAGCTCATCGATCAGGTATTCCAGTAGCTCACGCCCCAGGCCCCGGCGCTGAAAGTCAGGATCGACGGCAATATTGAACAGCGTAGCTTCATCCAGCACGACCTGTGTAATCGCAAAGGCGGCCATTACGTCGTCAACCCTCAACTGAAAATTGAGGTAGCGATCGCCCTGGTTGCTGGCAAATGTTTTTTCACTCCACGGAAAAGCGTGAGCGCGTTTTTCAATCTGAAATGCTGCAGGTAAATCAGTCGGTTCGAGGGAAGAAATCGTGTTCATATGCGCAGATTTGTTGCCATAACGCGGCGCGGGCCGCGGGGTTTTCCCGTAATTCATTAAACGCAGGACTCTCGACCTGAGCGCCCTCCAGTAGCAGCGGCTCTTCGGTTCCCAGCCGCCAGCTATTACAGCGACTGCCCTGCGGCAGCATGGCGACACGGTCAGGCGTCAGTTGTAAAACCTGATCCGGGCTGACGGTTAATGCGCGTAAAATATCGCTCATCAACGGTTCGGTTAGTGCGGGTAATTGTGCAGCAACCATCACCAAACGGACGTGCGCAGGAATTGAAATCGCGATCTCGCCCTGCAGTGCGCCGGGACGACGCAATGACCACTGCGTAATGCCCAGTTGCTGTAACTGCCAGTCTCGTCGGGATGTCATAGCGAAACACTCCTGTCTATCAGGGGCGCAAATATAGCAAATTTGTCGAATCCGTGCCATCAAACAACTATAATCCCCCGCTGTACAATTTAAGGAGCACTCCATGTCTGCTTTTACCCCGGCAAGTGAAGTCTTGCTGCGCCACAGTGATGATTTCGAACAAAGCCGTATTCTGTTTGCCGGTGATTTGCAGGATGACCTGCCTGCCCATTTTGAATGCGCCGCCAGCCGTGCGCACACTCAGCAGCTTCACCACTGGCAGGTGCTTAACCGCCAGATGGGCGACAACGTTCGCTTTAGCCTCGTCGCCCAGACCGATGACGTTGCCGATAGCGATACGCTGATCTACTACTGGCCGAAGAATAAGCCGGAAGCCCAGTTCCAGTTGATGAACATTCTGTCGCTGTTACCGGTGGGCACCGATATTTTTGTTGTTGGTGAGAACCGCAGCGGCGTTCGTAGCGCAGAGCAGATGCTGGCCGAATACGCGCCGCTGAACAAAGTCGACAGCGCGCGTCGCTGTGGCCTGTACCATGGTCGTCTGGAAAAACAGCCGGTCTTTGATGCAGAAAAATACTGGGATGAATACCAGACCGAAAATCTGACCATCAAAACGCTGCCGGGCGTATTCAGCCGTGACGGCCTGGATGTTGGCAGCCAACTGCTGCTCTCCACGCTGACGCCGCACACCAAAGGCAAAGTTTTGGATGTCGGCTGCGGTGCAGGTGTACTCTCCGTCGCCTTAGCCAGCCACTCGCCAAAAGTGCGCTTAACCCTGTGCGATGTTAGTGCCGCCGCCGTTGAAGCCAGCCGCGCAACGCTTGCTGCCAACGGTATTGAAGGAGACGTAATCGCCAGTAACGTCTTTTCTGACGTGACGGGTCGCTTTGATATGATCATCTCCAACCCACCGTTCCACGACGGGATGCAGACCAGCCTCGATGCCGCGCAAACGCTGATTCGCGGCGCAGTGCGCCACCTCAACAGCGGCGGTGAACTGCGTATCGTGGCGAACGCCTTCCTGCCTTATCCGAAGGTACTGGATGAAGTGTTTGGCTTCCACGAAGTTATCGCGCAGACCGGTCGCTTCAAGGTCTATCGCACCATCATGACGCGTCAGGCGAAGAAGTAGAACGGCCATCCCATGCCGGATAAGGTGCCTGCACCGCCATCCGGCAGGGTTTGCTAAATGCGGGGTGGCACTTCGTTTACACGGCCTGCGTTTAGCGCCCATTTTTACATCAATTAAGCGCGTCCTGGGCAATTAACTATTGACGAAAAGTTGAAAACCACTAGAATGCGCCTCCGTGGTAACGATACTTTTTTGAGTGTCGATGGTATGCGAAGGTGGCGGAATTGGTAGACGCGCTAGCTTCAGGTGTTAGTGTCCTTTCGGACGTGGGGGTTCAAGTCCCCCCCCTCGCACCATAATCCACGTTGATATTGCTCGCACTGGGCGAAGGTGGCGGAATTGGTAGACGCGCTAGCTTCAGGTGTTAGTGTCCTTAGGATGTGGGGGTTCGAGTCCCCCCCCTCGCACCAACGAGGCGATATCAAAAAATAAGATGACTGTGCGAAGGTGGCGGAATTGGTAGACGCGCTAGCTTCAGGTGTTAGTGTCCTTAGGATGTGGGGGTTCGAGTCCCCCCCCTCGCACCAATTATCTTATTTCCCTCTCGATTTTCTTCCCTGTTTTGTTCATCCCTGATTCCCGTTCATCATCACCAGAACAATGCCGCCGATCAGCGCCGCACATGAAGGCAACAGGACAAAATGCCGCAAACGCTTGTGGTACAGCATGAGTGAAGTCAACAGTAATCCTAATACAATCATCGCCTTCCATACGTAGACCGACAGGTCGCTAAATGCCATCCCGGCAATCAGTATTCCCGGCAGCAGAACACCCCATCCACTGCCCAGCGTACGTTGCAACATGGTACCACCCATGACATTGATAATGATAACCAATATCATATGATAAATTTTCTCATTTGTCAGCTGGGAGGCACTATCAATTATATGAGTTTTACTTAACGATTGATGACATGAATAATTTAAGGTGATAAATTGCTCGCCGGTTAGCTTTTCAATTAAAAACAATAAAAACCTCTGCGAATGATACCCCGTTCGTTATTTGTTTTATTTACCAACACACCTTCGTACATTGCAGATAACTAACAATATTTACCTATGACAGTACAATCCTGGCGAGCTCTGCGCACCAAAAAATACCAACTCTCTTTACGATTGTTTCTGCTACTCAACGCAGTCTCCGCGTTGTTTACGCTTTTTTTTCCCCTGTTTGCCGTCAAAGCGTTGTCAGTACCGGCATTGCTGATTCTCGTGATGAGTACATTGTTGCTGGCATGGCATAGGAAATATGTGGATAAAAGAATTAATCTTCCTTTTATTTCAATCGTTTTTGGTTTGCTATGGGCATTACATATTTTCCTGAAATATAACGCTCTGGGTCATAATGATTATTATTTTCTATTAATCGCGCTTCTCAGCGTGCTGTTTATTGGTTCTATCGCTTTTGCCAATAATATCATCGCGTTTACGCTTCACTCATTGCCTTCCGTCGCCATCTGTTTGTGGCTGAATGGCAGCGAGCATGGTTTGCGAATTATCTATTTTATGGCGCTGCCCATGGCCGGGATCGCCATCCAGCATGTGATACAAAAGCGCTACGATGGCTTCGCCCAGCAGCTGATGTATAAACTGCTGGAAGAACGGGAAACCCTGAACGGGCTCAGCATGCTCGACCCGCTAACCGGTTTGTACAATCGTCGGGGGCTGCAACACCGACTCGATACGCTGTTGGCCTTGAGCAACGCGAAGCACTACGTCTTGCTACTGGATATCGACCATTTCAAAGCCTATAACGATCACTACGGTCATATGATGGGAGATCAGGCGCTGATCCGCGTCTCTGCCGCAATTCGTGACTCCGTGCGCTCCCGGGACGTGGTGGCGCGCTTTGGTGGGGAAGAGTTTATGGTTTTGCTGACCGCGGTCGATCCCCAGCAGGCCCAGGCTGCCGCCGAACGTATTCGCCAGAAGGTGTACGACCTTAAAATTCCTCACATGTTTAACGAGAGCGTGGCAACCAACGTAACCGTGAGTATTGGTATTGCGCCTCTGGTCGAGCAGGATATTGATGCCGCTGTTGCCCGAGCGGATAAAGCCCTTTATGAGGCCAAGAGCCTTGGGCGCAACAGTACGCTGGTTAGCGATGACCTGCGGGTAAACTGCCCTTCTGCCTGAGCTATCTGTGCGGTGTCTCCCGGGATGGCGACAAAGATCTTGCCATCGCTCAATGTCAATTATAGGATTAGCAATCATTATCATTAAGATTAACATCCTTATATCGACATGGCTTATCGTTCCGCACCGATCGTTGAAGATGTCATCTGGCGTAGCCCTCTGCCTGCAAAGATGCCCTCGCTGGCTGCTGCCGTACGCGCAACGATAGCCAACACCCGTGAGCACCTGCTGGACTTCATTCGTCTTGACGAAACGCCCGTGCCAGGTGCGATGACGCTACATGAATGGACGCAATCAACGACGCTAAGTTCATTGCTGGCTGTCTATTCAGACCATATTTATCGCAATCAGCCCACGCTGCCACGCGAAAATAAGCCGCTGATTTCTCTCTGGGCGCAGTGGTATATCGGCCTGATGATGCCTCCGCTCATGGTGGCCCTGCTGACGCAAAAAGAGGCCATCGACGTCTCTCCTGAACACATGCACGTAGAATTCCACGAAACAGGCCGTGCTGCCTGCTTCTGGATCGACGTGCATCAGGAGCACCAGGTCACGGCCCAGTCTCCTCAGCAACGCATGGAAACGCTGATTCTCTCGGCGCTGACGCCGGTTATGCAGGCGCTGGAAGCGACAGGCGAGATCAATGCGAAGCTTATCTGGAGCAACACCGGATATTTAATTCACTGGTATTTAACGGAAATGAAGCCGTTATTAGGTGAAGAACTGCTGACCACACTGCGCCAAACCTGTTTTTTTGAGAAGCAACTCTCCTGCGGTCAGGATAACCCCCTGTGGCGTACCGTTGTTCCGCGCGAGGGACTGTTAGTGCGCAGAACCTGCTGCCAGCGCTATCGCCTGCCCGATGTCCAGCAATGCGGTGACTGCACGCTGAAGTAAGCGAGGAGCCGTAGCCCCTCGCCCGTCAGTTATGCAACCTGCTGATTTTCCTCTTCTATACGCTGTGCTTCTTCTTTTTCCTGCGCTAATAGCTGTTTTTCGTAAACCTTAAAGAATGGGAAGTAGATGACGGCAGACACCAGTGCCAGCAGGACAACCAGAATGGCCGCACGATAATCCCAGCCTAACGCCCATGCCGCGCCAACCGGGGCCGGGGCCGTCCAGGGAACCACTGAAATCACCCGCCCAATTAAATCCAGCTTCATCGCCGCCCAGGCCAGCACTGCGTTCACCATCGGGGCCAGCAGGAAGGGAATAAAGAACACTGGGTTCATGACAATCGGCGTACCGAAAATCACCGGTTCGTTAATATTAAAAATGCTCGGGACAACGCTCAAACGCCCGATCGATCGCAGATGGGCCGAGCGGCTACGCAGATAGCAAATCACCAGCCCCATCGTCGCGCCGGAACCTCCAACCACAATAAAAAACGTCCAGAACGCTTCCATAAAGATATGCGGTAAAAGCGCGCCCTGCGCCAGCGCCGACTGGTTCATCCCGAGATTGGTGAGCCAGAACATTTGCAGCATTCCCGACACAATTGCCGCGCCATGAATACCCGCAAACCACAGCAGATGGCCGATCAGCACCGCCAGCAGTATCGCTGGCAGAGAATCCGCTGCAGACACCAGTGGTTTAAAGATGGCCATGATGGCCTGCGGGATCAGCATGTCAAACTGCGACTGAATCACCAGACTCAGCGGGTACAGCGTCAGTACCACCACCAGCACAGGGATCAGCAGATCGAAGGAGTTTTTGATCATCGGCGGCACCTGATCGGGTAAACGAATGCCGATGTTGTGCGCCTTCAGGAAGCGCATCATTTCAACGCAGTAAATAGCCACCAGGATGGCAGTGAAAATCCCCGTACCGCCCAGGCTATCAACCGGCATCGTGCCTTTGGTTTTCGGTGCAGCAATCAGCAAAAAAGCCATGATCGATAGCATCGCGCACATGAAGGGATCTAGCTGATGCGACTTCACATAGTGCTTGCCCAGGTTATAAGCGATAGCCGCACATATGTAGACTGACATGATCCCCATCGTCATATCAAACGGTGTGAGGATTTGGCCTTCAAACTGTTTCGCCATATCCAGCCACGCACGTGCAAACCCCCAAGTGGTATCCGGAGAAAAAGGTGGATAGGCGAAAACCAGCAGAAACGAGCCTACGATCATAAAGGGCATCGCCGAAATAAACCCATCACGGATAGCCATCACATGACGTTGTGAAGAGATGCGCCCGGCAACAGGGCTGACGTAATTTTCAACGAAGCGGAAAATCACATTAAACACAGCATGATTAGTAGACATAGCCGTTCTCCCGTTGTGCAAAAACCTGCAACCGTGCTGGTATCAACACCACCACGTAAAGCCCATTACTACTTTTCGCAACCGTGCCGGGAGGAACGCCAGCGCTACTGCATTTTGAGTTCAGTTTCATAGATGGCTCTTGTTATGTAATACAGAGGAAGTGACAACTTCAGTATTAATCGCCATTTGAGCATTCTGCAACCGGTTACTGTAACCGGTTTCTTTGATTGTGAAGACGATCGAAAAACTGCCAATGTTGCCATGTTGTTACATTAAAATATTTACAGCGAGCTTGCCCCTATGACAAATTACGCCATGCGGTTTTCTGCTGGATGGAGCTGCCTGTAGGCGATTTGGAGAGAAGAATGAGTTTGCAATCTGTACGCCAATTTTTAGCGCAATATGCACCAGATATTGAGATTATCGAATTAGATCAGAGCACAGCTACCGTCGATCTGGCAGCGAAAGCCCATAACGTCGAACCTGGCCAGATCGCGAAAACGCTTTCGCTGAAGGTCAAGAACGACATTATTCTGGTCGTCGCCAAAGGTGATGCCCGACTGGATAACAAAAAGCTAAAGAGCACTTTCGGTGCCAAAGCCCGGATGTTGAGTAGCGATGAAGTGGTTAACGCGACGGGCCATCCCGTTGGCGGTGTTTGCCCTTTCGGACTGGAAACGCCGATTTCGGTGTACTGCGACGTTTCGTTGAAGCATTACGCTGAAGTGCTTCCCGCCGCAGGCGCCATCCACAGCGCCGTTCGTATCACGCCAGAAAGGATGGCTGAGCTGACTTCCGCCACCTGGGTGGATGTGTGTCAGGGATGATTCACGTTCCGCGCCGATAACGAAACCCGGCACGAAACGATCTAACATTACTCGCTAAGAAGCCGCCTGTAGAAAAGGTGCAGGTTCACCTGCACGCAGGTACAGCAGGATATCTGCAGCATCCAGCAGTCCGGCATCTGAGCTCACGCCCAGCTTGGACATCACATTAAATTTATGTGCCCGAATGGTTTTAATATTCCGCTCTAACTGAGCAGCTATCTGCGGCATTGAATAGCCATTCGACATAAAGCGCAGTATTTCTCGTTCTGTTGGACTGAGCATACGGCTTTGATTGATATACCAATGGTTTTTAAAACCTTCGGTTCCCCGGTTGGGGCCGTTCAATACCGTAAATAACGCGTCCTGCAGTACCGTTAATGAAGAAGATTTGCTCACAACGCCATCTAACGGCAACGGTGACAAAGAGCCGATTAATCGCGCTTCAGCGTCATCATCAGCAATAACCACCCGGCGAATACGCGGAAAATTTACCGCCAGTTCCGTCAGATAAGCTAACCCGGCCCTGCGATCGGTTCTGATTGCAGAGAGGGAGAAAATAACCGCCGAAAACGACGTTTTTAACATCACCTGACTAAATGCAGGCTGGCTCGAAAAGATATGAAGTTCGTATTGATTATCCGGCATGGTATTAAACAGGCTCTTAATACCGACGCTACTCATCGCGCACTTCTCTACCAGCGCAACGTTTCTTTTGATGCTTCGGCTTTCCATTCCGTGGTTTCTCCATAAACTGAAGGTAAATTCAATTCTCGCGATCCTTGAGAACTGTTTATCCAGGCGTACATTTCTGCATTGCTATGTATCGACAAGCGACGCATAGCGCTGTTCTTTTGGGCGCTGATCGTTTTATTGCTTTTCTTCAGCAATGTCGCAATCTGATTAATTCCCCAACCTTTTCCCAGGAGTCTCAGCACTTTCCTCTCCGAGAGGGTAAGTACAATTGAGCGGGCGCTATGGTCTGCTAATTCTGGCATCACGGGCGGAGAGAGCAGCGACTTGCTAATTCTCTCGGCACGGCTATTTCCTGCGTGAATAACATTCACCAAACTTTCAATCGTCTCGGCATCAGATAACAGCGAACTGACAGGACACATCAGCAATTCAATGGCCAGCGGATAAAAAACACGAGAAACGAGAAATACCCAGTGAATATCGCGGTATTGAGATAATAAAGAATAATACTGTTCGCAGACTGAACGTGGATGATTACAGTCTCCGGATAAATCAGCAATCACCAAATCGGCACAACGCAGCTGCAGCAACGTCAATTCTTCGACGGAGCGGCAGTAGGTAAGTTCATAATCAGCGAACTGCCCCTGCATTACACCTTTAAGTCCGGTTTGTACGATCGGTAATTTACTAATAATAATTGCGTTTTTGCAGCGTCCTGGCAACATATCTCCTCCACACTCACCAGTCCGTATTCGCACTTATTAAAAATCCCCTGATAAATTAAAAGTATTAATTAACAGGAAACCCTAAACAATAGACGAGGTGAATTGTTTATCCTTGGCTTTTATTTATAAACAAAGTTATACCGCTACAATCCCAGTAGCATCAAACTATTGAACCATCATGCCAATAATTACTCATGAATACACTCTTTGTACAATTAAAAGAACTACAATAGATCGTTAGCGTTGCTTACGTATTTTCCATCCTGATAAATAACATTACATTTTCATAAGCGCTGTCTTTATTGATAAGCAAGTGAGGTGTGCAAACGCATCAGACGTACGATCTGCATCTTTTTTCGACGCAAAGATTGATCTTAGCCAGAGCCAACAGGATCATGCTTCATGATAAAAAGAAGACATCCGCCACGCAAAGAGATCCTTTTCAGTCAGAGCGAGTCATGCAAACAGAGCAGTCGTCACAGCGAACGGTTACACGGTTATGTATTCAATGCGGTCTTTTTTTACTTCAGCATGGGGCAGAAAGTGCGCTGGTTGACGAGCTATCCACCCGCCTCGGGCTGGCGCTTGGCATGGATAGCGTAGAAAGCGCTATCTCCTCTAACGCCATCGTCCTGACCACCATTAAAGACGGGCAGTGCCTGACTTCAACGCGAAAAAATCAGGATCGCGGAATTAACATGCACGTCGTGACGGAGGTGCAGCACATCGTTATTCTGGCGGAACACAAACTGCTGGATGTTAAAGGCGTTGAGAAACGCTTTAGCCAGATTAAACCGCTGCGCTATCCAAGATGGTTGGTCGCCTTTATGGTCGGCTTGTCCTGCGCCTGCTTTTGTAAACTCAATAATGGCGGATGGGATGGCGCGGTGATCACCTTTTTCGCCAGTATGGTGGCAATGTATATTCGCCAGATTCTGGCGTCCCGGCATTTGCACCCGCAAATCAACTTCTGCATTACTGCGTTTGTGGCAACCTCGATTTCTGGTCTGCTGCTGACGTTGCCGACGTTTAACCACACTCCAACCATCGCCATGGCCGCCAGCGTGCTGCTGTTGGTTCCGGGTTTTCCGTTGATCAACTCCGTCGCGGATATGTTTAAGGGACACATTAATACTGGGCTCGCTCGCTGGGCTATTGCCAGTCTGCTGACGCTGGCGACCTGCATTGGCGTAGTCATGTCGATGACCTTATGGGGGCTGCGCGGATGGGCGTGATCGATTTCATTTTGGCGCTAATGCAGGACATGATCCTGTCGGCGATTCCGGCGCTTGGTTTTGCCATGGTATTTAACGTACCACATCGGGCGCTCCCCTGGTGCGCGTTACTCGGCGCACTCGGCCACGGTTCACGAATGGTGATGATGAGCGCTGGATTTAATATCGAATGGTCAACTTTTATGGCGTCGCTACTGGTGGGCTGCATTGGGATCCAGTGGTCACGCTGGTATCTGGCGCACCCGAAAGTCTTCACCGTTGCGGCAGTAATCCCCATGTTCCCTGGGATCTCGGCCTATACCGCCATGATCTCGGCGGTAAAAATCGGCCATTTTGGCTACAGCGAAGCGCTGATGATCACGCTGTTGACCAATTTCCTGAAAGCCTCATCGATTGTCGGAGCGCTCTCTATCGGGCTATCCGTACCGGGATTATGGCTGTATCGCAAACGCCCGCGTGTTTAGCGGCACGCTTTGTTAGCTCCTCGCAGAGAGGGGAATCGCCCCCTCATCTGCTGCTCTCCTTCTTCTCTGTGTTACTATAAAAGCAGTCCCCTTCTCGGTTGTTGTTCAGTATTGAGAAACATTATGCCCAGCAAAATTTTGACGCCGGACGTCACTAGCATTGACGCCTTACTACACGATCACCATACGGTGCTGGCCAGGTCTGCGGGCGGTGCCGTAGCCGTATTCGCCAACAACGCGCCAGCATTTTACGCGGTGACGCCTGCACGACTGGCCGAGTTGTTGGCGCTTGAAGAGAAGCTGTCACGCCCGGGAAGCGATGTGACGCTGGATGCACAATTTTATGAAGAGCCGCAAACCGCTCCTGTTGTCGTGCCAATGGGGAAATTTGCGATGTACGCTGACTGGCAGCCCGATGCCGACTTTCAGCGCCAGGCCGCCCTGTGGGGCGTGGCGTTAAGAGAACCGGTCACCGCCGAGGAACTGGCCTCATTTGTCGCCTACTGGCAGGCCGAAGGCAAAGTCTTTCACCATATTCAGTGGCAGCAAAAACTGGCACGCAGCATCCAGATTGGCCGGGCCAGCAATGGCGGAATGCCGAAGCGCGATGTGAACAGTGTCAGCGAGCCTGACAACCATATTCCACCGGGTTTTAGAGGATAACGATGAAAAACGTTGGCGACCTGATGAAACGTCTGCAAAAAATGATGCCGGCTAATGTCGAGCCAGCCTTTAAAACGGGCGAGGAGCTGCTGGCATGGCAAAAAGAGCAAGGTGAAATTCGCGCCGCAGCGCTGGCCCGTGAAAACCGGGCTATGAAAATGCAGCGCACATTCAACCGTTCCGGTATTCGTCCACTGCATCAGAACTGTTCGTTCGATAACTATCGGGTGGAATGCGAAGGTCAGATGAACGCCCTGAGCAAAGCTCGCCAGTACGTTGAAGAGTTTGACGGCAACATCGCCAGCTTTATTTTCTCTGGCAAGCCCGGCACCGGCAAAAACCATCTGGCCGCCGCTATCTGCAACGAACTGCTGCTGCGCGGCAAATCGGTGCTGATTATCACCGTTGCGGACATTATGTCAGCCATGAAAGATACCTTCAGCAACCGTGAAACCAGCGAAGAACAGCTACTCAACGATCTCAGTAATGTCGATTTGCTGGTGATCGACGAAATCGGCGTGCAGACCGAATCCCGCTATGAAAAGGTGATCATCAACCAGATCGTCGATCGCCGCTCGTCTTCAAAACGCCCGACCGGTATGTTGACCAACAGCAATATGGATGAAATGAACAAACTGCTGGGCGAGCGGGTAATGGACCGTATGCGCCTTGGCAACAGCCTGTGGGTGATTTTTAACTGGGAAAGCTACCGTAATCGGGTAACCGGTAAAGAGTATTAACGTATTAGGACCACTCCTAAGACTGCCGGCGCTATACTGCGCTGAAAAGGCATAACACGAGTTGCATATAATGATGAAAACAACCAAACGTCTGCTGTGCGGTGCGCTTGCCGCCAGCACGCTCATCTCGACCAGCGTTTTCGCCGCCTCCTGGCAGGATTCGCTCTCCAGCGCGGCCAGCGAACTGAGCAAACAAAGCTCCGGCTCGCAGGGCGGCTCGTCACTCTCTTCCCTGACCAGTCTACTGAATGGCAGCAATCAGTCGCTGACCTCCAGCAGCATGAATAACGCCGCCGGGATCCTGGAATATTGCGCGAAACAGAAACTGGCCTCGGTCACCGACACGCAAAACGTCAAAAACCAGGTGCTGGATAAACTGGGCCTCAGTGCTCCGGAGCAGAAACAAGACACCAACTATATGGACGGCATTCAGGGGCTGCTCAACGCCAAAGATGGTCAACAACTGGACCTGAACACAATTGGCAACAGCTCGCTGGCGAAGCAGGTAAAAACCAAGGCCTGCGATCTGGTGTTAAAACAGGGTATGAACTTCATTTCCTGACGCACGACATGCCGCGTATATCCTGCGCGGCATCAACCTGCTCCCCATAAAATTCACACGTCAAATAATCAGTAAATCCCCGCAAAAAACACGCATATCTAAACCAATTCTGAATAACAACGTAATTTAATGTCACTACAATTGCAGCAATGCAACATCGCTATTACATTGTGCTTTCCCCAAATCATTAGCCTGCCAGGCGTTTGCCCGGTTTACTGAGGATCGATCGTTGTCAGAACTCATCTCCATCACTCTGTTTCTCGCTTCAGTGCTGATTTACGCCTGGAAAGCGGGTCGCAATACCTGGTGGTTTGCTGCCACGTTAACGGTGCTGGGGATTTTTATTGTCTTGAATATCACGCTGTATGCCAGTGACTATTTCACCGGCGACGGTATCAATGACGCGGTTCTGTACACGCTGACCAACAGCCTGACCGGCGCGGGAATTGGAAAATATATCTTACCTGGTGTCGGGATTGCGCTGGTCCTGACGACCGTTTTTGTCGCTCTCGGCTGGATTCTGCGCCGCCGTCGCCATCATCCGCATCATGTGGGTTACAGTCTGCTGGCCCTGCTGCTGGCGCTGGCCTCCGTAGATGCCAGCCCGGCGTTTCACCAGATAACCGAACTGGTAAAGTCGCAGTCGCGCGATGGCGATCCGGATTTCCCAACCTATTATAAAGAGCCGTCAAAAACGATTCCCAACCCGAAGCTGAACCTGGTTTATATCTATGGCGAAAGCCTCGAGCGCACCTATTTTAACAACGACGCGTTCCCGGATCTGACCCCGGAACTCGGTGCGTTGAAAAACGAAGGTCTGGATTTCAGCAATACCATGCAACTGCCGGGTACCGATTACACCATCGCTGGCATGGTCGCCTCCCAGTGCGGTATTCCGCTGTTTGCGCCGTTTGAAGGCAACGCCTCGGCGTCGGTCTCCAGCTTCTTCCCCAACAATATCTGTCTGGGCGATATCCTGAAAAACTCCGGCTATCAAAACTACTTTGTGCAGGGAGCCAACCTGCGCTTTGCCGGCAAAGACGTGTTCCTGAAATCTCACGGTTTTGATCATCTCTACGGTGCGGAAGAGTTAAAAAGCGTGGTTGCGGACCCGGCCTATCGCAACGACTGGGGCTTCTACGACGATACCGTGCTGGATGAAGCGTGGAAAAAATTCGAAGAGCTTTCGCGTTCAGGCCAGCGCTTTTCACTGTTTACGCTGACCGTGGATACCCATCATCCAGATGGATTTATCTCACGTAGCTGCAACCGTAAACGTTATGACATTGACGGGAAGGCCAACCAATCCTTCAGCGCGGTCAGCTGCAGCCAGGAAAACATTGCCGAATTTATCAATAAGATTAAAGCCTCACCGTGGTTCAAAGATACCGTTATCGTGGTTTCTTCCGATCATCTGGCGATGAACAACACCGCATGGAAGTATCTGAACAAGCAGGATCGCAACAACCTGTTCTTCGTGCTGCGCGGCGACCAGCCACAGCAGGACACGCTGGCGGTGAAGCGTAACACGATGGATAACGGGGCAACGGTACTGGATATTCTCGGTGGCGATAACTTTATCGGTCTTGGCCGCAGCAGTTTGTCGAGCGAATCCGTGTCTGAAGTGTTCCTGAACATCAAAGAAAAAATGCTGGCGTGGAAGCCCGATATCATCCGCCTGTGGAATTTCCCGAAAGAGATGAAAGAGTTCACCGTCGACCAGGACAAAAACATGATCTCTTTCTCCGGCAGCCATTTCCGCCTGCCGTTGTTGCTGCGCGTATCGGACAAACGCGTCGAGCCGCTGCCGGAAAGCGAATACTCGGCCCCGCTGCGCTTCCAACTGGCAGATTTCGCGCCGCGAGATAACTTTGTCTGGGTTGATCGCTGCTACAAAATGGCGCAGCTATGGGCCCCGGAGTTGGCGCTCTCCACCGACTGGTGCGTATCGCAAGGCCAGTTAGGCGGACAGCAAATCGTGCAGCACGTCGACAAAGCCAAATGGAAAAGTAAAACCGTGTTTAAAGACACGGTGATCGACATGGAGCGCTACAAAGGTAACGTTGATACGCTGAAAATTGTCGATAACGACATTCGCTACAAAGCCGACAGCTTCGTCTTCAACGTGGCGGGCGCGCCGGAAGAGGTTAAACAGTTTAGCGGCATATCACGCCCCGAATCCTGGGGACGCTGGTCCAATGCGCAGCTCAGCAAAGAGGTGACCATCGAGTACAAGGCCCCGCTGCCGAAGAAATTCGATCTGGTCATCACCGCGAAAGCCTTTGGCGACAACGCCAATCGTCCTATTCCCGTGCGCGTTGGCCACGAGGAACAGACGCTGGTGTTAGGCCATGATGTCACTACCACTACCTTGCATTTTGATAACCCGGCGGATGCCGATACGCTGGTGATTGTCCCGCCCGATCCGGTCGCCACCAACGAGGGCAATATTCTCGGCCACTCGCCGCGTAAGCTGGGGATCGGGATGGTTGAAATCAAAGTGGTCGCTCAGGGCTCATAACATGAAATGGCTGATGGCGCTTCGCTTATCAGCCTTACAGCTAGCCGCATTTATTGTCTGAAAAAAAACAGCGCCCAACACCACACCGGGCGCTGCATGGCAACCTTATTCCAGACTTTTCACTGCCTGGCGCATACCCTGCACCAGAATCATTTCCAGGTTTGCCGTCACCTGCCCGGCAAGCCCGGGCAGCAACGTCAAATCTTCACCCCAGTGCGCCGCATCGCCGAGCACAGTATCCACCAGTTCACGCAGCGTTAAATCTTTGCCAACTCGCGGCCACAGACTGGCATACAGGCTAACCCACTGCTCATCATCCTGTATCGGATAGCGTTCTCCCTCCCGCTCTGCGCGATAAAACGCCAGCAGCGCCGCGAGGGCGAACGTTAACCGCACGGGCCAGCGCCCATTTTGCTGGCCCGCCAGCAGTTGCGGCAAAATTCGGGTACGGAATTTGGTCATCCCGTTAAGCGCAATGGAAAGCAACTGGTGACGAATGTAGGGGTTTTGAAAACGCCCGCTCACCGCGTCGGCAAATTCACGCAGTTCATCCGCCGGGAGATCCAATACCGGTATAATTTCCTCGCTAATCGCCCGCTCGATAAAGTGACGGACATCGGCATCCTGCATCGCTTCGCCGACGGTCTCCAGGCCACACAGCCAGGCCACCGGCACCAACGCCGTATGCGCGCCATTGAGAATGGCGACCTTACGCTCTTTGTACGGTTTAATATCGCTCACTACCCGAATGTTCAGCGGGCACTGCGCCAGCTTCAGCTCCTCGGCCAGCCATTGCGGCCCCTGAATCACAAACAGGTAAAAATGCTCCGCGGTATCGAGAAACGCATCGTGATAGCCAAGCGTAGCTTCCAGCGCGGCGGCTTCTTCTCGCGGGTAGCCGGTGACAATGCGGTCGACCAGCGTGGAACAGAAGGTGTTTGCCGTCGCCACCCAGTCGGCAAACGCCGGGGGAAGCTGCCAGTCCTGCGCATACTGCAGTACCAGCGTTTTGAGCGCCTCACCGTTATAGTCGATAAGCTCGCACGGGATAATGACCCACCCCTTATCCACCGCGCCCTCAAAATGATTAAAACGTTCCAGCAGCAGACGCGTCAGTTTAGCCGGAAAGCTTACCGGCGGTGCATCATCGACCCGGTCTGCCGCGTGATAGCTAATTCCGGCTTCGGTGGTATTCGAAAACACAAAGCGAATATCCGCATTGTGGGCAAGCACCAGATACGCCGCGAAGTCCTGATACGGATTGATTTCGTTATTCACCGAACGGATAAGCCGCGCCTCGCTCACCGCTTCGCCCTGCGCGTTTAGACCGCGAATAAGCGTGGTATACAGCCCGTCCTGGGTATTCAGCGACGGTGGAAAATCGGTATTGATCGGGCGAACGATAGTCACGCCAGCGTTCAGAAAGGTTTGCTCGTTGAGGATATCCAGTTGCCAGTCGATAAACGCTCGCAGGAAATTCCCTTCACCAAACTGGAGCACGCGCGTTGGGTAGCTTGCCCCCGGAAAATCACGTCGATTCAATGTCTTCATCGCATTTCCCCTCTCAGAACGTGATCACGCCTTTAATCAGCCCACGGTTGTTAATCACATCCCGTTCGTAGATTTCTGCCAGTGTGGCAAACGCGTAACGGTGCGTGAGCATCATGTCGGCGGTCAGTTTGCCTTCCGACATCAGGCGGCCCACTTTGGCGAAATCTTCCGGTGTGGCGTTGCGACTGCCCATCATGGTGGTCTCTTTCTTGTGGAACTCAGGATCGGAGAACTGCAAATCGCCTTTGAATAGCCCAACGAAAACAATGCTGCCGCCATGGCGAATCAAATTCACCGTGTTGTTCATCGCATGCTGATTGCCCGTGGCATCAATGACCTTTTGCGCCAGCGAACCGCCAAACTGGTCACGCAGTTGCGCATCAAAATCTTCAGCAGACGGATCGATAACCGGGAGCCCCAACCGGGAAACCACATGCTCCCGGCGAGCCGGACTGGTATCGGCGACCACCACCTGTGCGCCATCGGCTTTGGCAATCGCCGCCGCGCCCAGACCAATCGGACCGGCACCAACCACCAGCACCTGCTCACCCGGAGCCACCGCCGCCCGGCGTACCGCATGCGCGCTAATGGCATAAGGCTCAATCAGCGCCGCCGCCTGCGGATCAATTCCCTGCGCATCCAACAGGTTGGTGACCGGTACGGACAGGTATTCGCTGAAGCCGCCATCCTGATGCACGCCAATCACCGAAATCTTCTCGCAGCAGTTAGTGCGCCCGCTCAGACAGGCCGGACACTGCTGGCAGGCCACGTAAGGAATAACCGCCACCTGCTGACCATTTTTCAGATTCTGTATATTTTTGCCCAGCCCGACAATTTCCCCACATATTTCATGCCCCAGTACACGTGGATAGCTGAAAAATGGCTGATTGCCACCCCAGGCATGAATATCGGTACCGCAAATCCCGACTGATTTAATTTTTATTAATGCTTCACCCTCACCCGGAATAGGTATTTCACGCTCTTTCCAGACTAATTTTTTAGGTTCCTGGCAAATCAACGTATTCATCGTAGACATGATTCTGCTCTCCTGTTTTTTTGTTGCCTCAGATATCAACGAAAATAAAAAAGCCGGAGAAAGCAGAAACACAATCTGTGAATCCCAGCGCATAAAAATGTTTTAAATCGGGTTTTAATACGCAAAAAGGAGAAGCCATGAGCCGTTCGCAGAACTTACGTCACAATGTGATTAACCAGATGATTGACGATATGGCGCGTGGCCATATCCCTTCCCCCCTCCCGTCGCAGAGCGCGCTGGCGGAGATGTACAACATCAGCCGCACCACCGTGCGCCATATGCTGAGCCACTTAGGCGAGTGCGGCGTGCTGACCCAGGTCGGCAGCCACTATGTCATCGTACGTAAACCCGACCATGACGACGGTTTTGCCTGTACAACCGCCTCCATGACTGAGCAAAACCGGATTTTTGAGCAGGCTTTTTTCACCATGATCAACCAGCGTCAGCTACGCGCAGGGGAGAGTTTCTCCGAACTACAGCTTGCCAGAGCTGCGGGGGTCAGCCCGGTGGTGGTGAGAGAATATCTTTTAAAATTCGAACGTTACAATCTGATCAAAAACGAAAAACGCGGCCATTGGAGCATGAAGCAGTTCGATCAGGCCTATGCGGAACAGCTGTTTGAACTCAGAGAGATGCTGGAAACCCATTCCCTGCAGCATTTTCTCAATCTGCCCGACGATGACCCGCGCTGGTTGCTGGCTAAAACACTGCTTGAGCGCCACCGGGTCCTGCGCGACAGCATCGGCAGCAGCTTTCGTATGTTCTCGCAGTTAGACCGTGAGTTTCATGCTTTACTGCTCTCCGCAGCAGATAATATATTTTTTAATCAATCACTTGAAATCATCTCCGTGATTTTCCATTTTCATTATCAGTGGGATGAAAGCGACCTCAAGCAGCGCAATATCATTGCCATTGATGAGCATATGACCATCCTCAGCGCACTGATTTGCCGCAGCGACCTGGATGCCACCCTGGCGCTCTGTAACCATTTGAATTCAGCCAAACAATCGATGATTCGCTCCATCAACCAAAGCCATAGCGCCGCTCATTAAGTACCGATAAAAAACAGCAAACCATTACCGGGAGCACGATTTTATAAAAATAAAAACGCCGGAAAAATACCGCTTGCCTATGCTCACACTAAGTCGACTGCATTAAAAACTTTTGTGAGCGGTGATGAGCAAATTGATTTATCACTGGTATTTTTCAATACTGCACAGCCCGGCTGTGTGAAAATAAATTATTGAGGTTCAGGAGTCCGGCGTGGAAAAAAATAATATTACCCTCGACCCGAGTTCTTCGTTTGGCACGTCGTCATCTGCGGATATTAACGTTCCGCCTGAGGGCATGGTGCAACGCAGTAGCCGAATAAAACGTATTCAGACCACAGCAATGATTTTATAATTTTTTGCTGCGGTGATTAATTATCTCGACCGCAGTTCACTGTCGGTCGCCAACTTAACGATTCGTGAAGAACTGGGGCTGAGCGCCACGCAAATCGGCGTACTGCTGTCAGTGTTTTCTCTCGCTTACGGTATTGCACAGCTGCCCTGCGGCCCGCTGCTGGATCGCAAAGGTCCGCGCATTATGCTGGGGCTGGGGATGTTCTTCTGGTCGCTGTTTCAGGCGATGTCAGGCATGGTTCACAGCTTCACTCAGTTTGTGCTTGTGCGTATCGGGATGGGGATCGGCGAAGCGCCTATGAACCCGTGCGGCGTAAAGGTCATCAACGACTGGTTTAACATCAAAGAGCGCGGTCGCCCGATGGGATTATTCAACGCCGCTTCCACCATCGGTGTTGCCATTAGCCCGCCGATTCTGGCTGCCATGATGCTGGTGATGGGCTGGCGTTGGATGTTTATTACCATCGGCGTGCTGGGTATTTTCCTCGCCATCGGCTGGTACATGCTGTATCGCAACCGCGAGCAGATTGCGCTGAGCGCTACTGAACAAGCGTATCTGAACGCCGGTAGCGTCAATGCCCGCCGCGATCCGCTGAGCTTTGCCGAATGGCGCAGCCTGTTCCGCAACCGCACTATGTGGGGCATGATGCTGGGCTTTAGCGGCATCAACTACACCGCGTGGTTATATCTGGCGTGGCTGCCAGGCTACCTGCAAACCTCCTACAACCTGGATTTAAAAAGCACCGGATTAATGGCGGCGATCCCATTCCTGTTTGGCGCAGCCGGCATGTTAATTAACGGTTTTGTCACCGACTGGCTGGTGAAAGGCGGTATGGCACCGATTAAGAGCCGTAAGATTTGTATTATCGCCGGGATGTTCTGTTCTGCGGCCTTCACTTTCATCGTGCCGCAGGCCACAACGTCGATGGCCGCCGTCTTACTGATCGGTATGGCGCTGTTCTGTATCCACTTCGCCGGCACCTCGTGCTGGGGCCTGATCCACGTAGCCGTCGCCTCACGCATGACCGCCTCCGTGGGCAGTATCCAGAACTTTGCCAGCTTTATCTGCGCGTCGTTTGCACCAATCGTCACCGGATTTATTGTTGATACCACCAACTCTTTCCGTCTGGCGCTGATCATTTGTGGCTGCGTCACCATGGTGGGAGCCCTCGCCTACATCTTCCTGGTGCGCCAACCCATCAGCGATCCGCGTAAAGATTAATCCTCATGATGCCCGATAACACCGCGCTTATCGGGCATGTTATGCTCGACAAATGAACATCACCTTACGCTCCACCACTCTGGCAGAAACTGCCGCTCTTCCCGCCATCGAACGATCTGCGGGGCAACGTTTTTTACTCATCCCCGAACTGGCGTGGATTGCTGACGACCAGACTATATCGGCTGACCAGCATCGGGCATTTGCCGCTGCTGGCATGAGCTGGCTGGCGCAGGTCGACGAGCATCCGGTCGGTTTTTTAGTTGCCGAAACGCTGGGGTCATCGCTGTTTATTGCTGAACTTTCACTGCATCTGGAGTGGCAGGGAAAAGGTATTGGTCGCAGATTGATTGGCTATGTTGCCGAACAGGCGCGCGAGAAAGGTTATACATCGCTCACGCTGACCACCTTTCGCGATGTGCCGTGGAATGCGCCATTATACGCACGACTGGGGTTTGAAATGCTGGCTGACGAGACGCTTCCTGCACTGCTGCGCCAGAAAAGAGAAGACGAAGCGGCGCACGGGCAGACGTACGAACTACGCTGCGCCATGCGCCTGATGCTGCGTTAATTGCCCACGGCCGGCTACGCCTTATCGGGCATTACCAACTTAGAACGTTTCCCAGTTATCCCCGGCATCCGTTACCGCAGCTTTACGCGGCTGGACCGTTGAAACTGGTTTAGCAGCAGCAACGTCACGCGCGCGCTGTTGGTCATGCTGAATACGGAACACGGCAACGGCCTGGGTCAGACGGCTGGCCTGCTCTTCCAGCGCCGCAGCGGCGGCGGCGGATTCTTCCACCAGCGAGGCGTTCTGCTGTGTCACACGATCCATCTCAGCAACGGCCAGACCGACCTGGTCGATACCGCGGCTCTGTTCATCAGAAGCAGAGGCGATTTCACCCATGATATCGGTCGCGCGGGTTACCGCATTGACGATCTCATCCATGGTTTCACCAGCGCTTTCTACCAGCGTTGAACCCACATCCACACGGCTGACCGAGTCTTCAATCAGGCTCTTGATCTCGCGCGCGGCCTGCGCACTACGCTGGGCCAGGTTACGAACTTCACCCGCAACCACTGCAAAACCACGGCCCTGCTCGCCCGCACGCGCAGCTTCTACCGCGGCGTTGAGCGCCAGAATGTTGGTCTGGAAGGCAATGCCGTCGATGACGCTGATAATGTCGGCGATTTTCTGCGAACTGGAAGCGATGTCGCGCATGGTTTGCACCACGTTATCCACCACTTTGCCGCCTTTTTGCGCGGTTTCAGAAGCGCTTAGGGCCAGATGGCTGGCCTGACGCGCGTTTTCGGCGTTCTGCTTCACGGTCGCCGTCAGCTGTTCCATGCTGGCTGCGGTTTCTTCCAGAGATGCAGCCTGCTGCTCGGTACGCGAGGAGAGATCGTTGTTGCCCATCGCAATCTCGCTGGCCCCGCTGTAAATCGCGTTGGCACCGTTACGCACATCACCCACGGTGTTCATCAGCTCACCCTGCATGTGACGCAGACTTTCCGCCAGTTGGCCAATCTCGTTGGAACCTTCCACCTCAATACGCTTCACCAGGTCGCCGCTGGCGATATGACGAATGCTGTCGATCAGACGGTTCATTGGGGAGATAAGAGTCAGTTTGATGCCGAACCAGACCGCAATAATTGCCGCCAGTACGGTAATCAGTACACAGACCAATACCCACATCGCCTGGCTGTAAGAGCTGTTGTTATCTGCCACTGCTATGTCATACAGGCGATCATTCTGCTGCATGTAGTTGATGTATGTCTTCTCAAAACCATCCTGATAGCTTTGCGTGGGTTGATCAAAGAACGCATTGATCTTCCCGTCACCCAGTAACTGGATCAGCTCCGCCAGCGCGCCGTGATAGATGTCATAGGTTCGGTTGATCTCCTGGAACGCGGCTTCACTTTGACGCGGATCGCGCGGGAGCGACTCGTAAATCGCCCAGTTTTTTCCGTCAGTTTCAGCGCCGTGCTGGCTACCTGCATCAGCTCAGCAACGGTCGCACCGCTGCCGATATTGCTCTGATCCATCATGTAGCGAATACCCGCCCGGTTCAGGGTATTACGCGTTTGCAGCAGCTCAACCCAGGTGGCGTTCAGCGCAGACTGCTGCTGGCGAATGGTTTGCAGAACGGTAAAGTTCTCTTTGTCATTCTTAAGTGAGTTAAAAAACAAGCCGCCGGAGGCGAGCTGTAAAAGGCCAAATAGCGCCAATACCAGCAGTAAGCTGGTAACAATCTTCATTCGTTTTAACATGTTTTCTCTTTCCGCTAGACAGATACTCTGGTTTTCGGCCTGGAAAGAGAAAACTTTATGGTGTCAGCAATTGCCACAGAATTATCGTTTTCACATTAAATCCCGCTCCCTATGACAAATTACGCAAAAAATTTGTCGTTCTGTTGCGCCTTAGGTGTAGGATTCCCGTTTTTTAAGAAAAGGATGCTTCTATGTTGAATCGCGATTTTGATCACCTATCCACTCTCGCACACCACTTTTTTGAACGTGAAGATGTTCGTCAAAAGCTCAATATCATCGATCAGTACAACATCTCCGGTTGGGAAGTGTGGATGCAAATAGAATTTGCCAATCTGTTGGCTTCGACGGGTCATGAATGGTGGCGTGAACAGACCCTCGCTTGCGATCTGCGGAAAAATCCACAGCGTTTGTCTGTGCGTGCAGATTTCTTATTGCGGAAAAAAGGATGGACGCAGGACAGCTACATTGCGCTTGAGCTCAAGCAGAACCAGGATCCGACAAGCTGCGTCAGAAATATGATTGCGGATTTGGTTAAAAGCGCAAAAATCAAACGTTCGGAATTAGAGCTGCGTAGCTTCTGGACGCTAGGGGTAACACCCCGCATAGACAAAGAGCGCCTCGATGAACTGATTGACTATTATCTGGATGAAAAATATTACCTGACTAAATCACGTAAGAAACATGTGTTGCTTAAAGACATCGAACAAACGCCTTACTGTTATATCGTGATCTAAGTATCTCAGTGAGATGCTTCGTCAGTTGGAAAACACGGCATGTAGATGGGCGAACGCTATAATGCCGTGATCTCAATCACATAAATTCCCCCACTCTCCCCCATTGCTTACCGCTCACTGACACTTGGGACCGCTTAAGCTGACATACAACCGCTCACTTATTTACCTTACTTTACGCGCGTATTTCTCTGGCAAGATCCCCCCAACATAGCAGTCAATTTACCTCCTCAAACACAAGATCAAACCCACGCGGCTTCGGCCAATTATTAATTAGATACCAGGTTTTACTATGGATACGAAAAAGATATTCAAGCACATACCCTGGGTGATTCTCGGAATCATCGGTGCATTCTGCCTCTCGGTAGTGGCATTACGTCGGGGTGAGCACATCAGTGCCCTGTGGATCGTGGTCGCCTCAGTTTCTGTTTATCTGGTGGCCTATCGTTACTACAGTCTGTACATCGCCCAAAAGGTGATGAAACTTGACCCGACGCGTGCCACGCCGGCGGTCATCAACAATGACGGTCTGAACTACGTTCCAACCAACCGTAACGTATTGTTTGGCCACCACTTTGCCGCTATCGCAGGTGCAGGTCCGCTGGTTGGGCCGGTACTGGCCGCGCAGATGGGCTATCTGCCCGGTACGCTGTGGCTGCTGGCGGGTGTCGTGCTGGCCGGTGCGGTGCAGGACTTCATGGTGCTGTTTATCTCTTCACGCCGTAACGGCGCATCTCTGGGTGAGATGATCAAAGAAGAGATGGGCCCAATCCCGGGAACCATTGCGCTGTTCGGCTGCTTCTTAATTATGATCATCATCCTTGCGGTACTGGCGCTGATCGTGGTGAAAGCGCTGGCTGAAAGCCCGTGGGGTGTGTTCACCGTCTGCTCAACCGTACCTATCGCGCTATTCATGGGGATCTACATGCGATTCCTGCGACCGGGTCGTGTGGGCGAAGTGTCGGTGATTGGTATTGTGCTGCTGGTTGCGTCTATCTACTTCGGCGGCGTGATTGCTCACGACCCGTACTGGGGCCCGGCGCTGACCTTTAAAGACACCACCATTACCTTTACCCTGATCGGCTACGCGTTTATCTCTGCGCTGCTGCCGGTATGGCTGATCCTCGCGCCGCGCGACTATCTGGCTACCTTCCTGAAAATCGGCGTTATCGTCGGTCTGGCGGTGGGGATTGTTATCCTCAACCCGGAACTGAAAATGCCGGCGATGACTCAGTACGTTGATGGTACTGGCCCGCTGTGGAAAGGCGCTCTGTTCCCGTTCCTGTTCATCACCATCGCGTGTGGTGCGGTCTCTGGCTTCCACGCGCTGATCGCTTCTGGTACCACACCGAAGCTGCTGGCCTGTGAAACCGACGCGCGCTTTATCGGTTACGGCGCCATGCTGATGGAATCCTTCGTGGCGATTATGGCGCTGGTTGCCGCGTCCATCATCGAACCGGGTCTGTACTTCGCAATGAACACCCCGCCAGCAGGCCTTGGCATCACCATGCCGAACCTGCATGAAATGAGCGGCGAGAACGCCCCGCTGATTATGGCGCAGTTGAAAGACGTAACCGCACATGCGGCGGCGACCGTCAGCTCCTGGGGCTTCGTCATTTCGCCTGAGCAGATCCTGCAGACCGCGAAAGACATCGGTGAACCGTCCGTTCTGAACCGCGCAGGTGGCGCGCCGACGCTGGCCGTTGGTATCGCTCACGTGTTCCACAAAGTGCTGCCAATGGCTGATATGGGCTTCTGGTACCACTTCGGTATTCTGTTTGAAGCACTGTTCATCCTGACCGCACTGGATGCCGGTACCCGTTCTGGCCGCTTTATGCTGCAGGATTTACTGGGGAACTTCGTTCCGTTCCTGAAGAAAACCGACTCTCTGGTTGCGGGTATCATCGGTACTGCGGGCTGCGTAGGCCTGTGGGGTTACCTGCTGTATCAAGGCGTTGTTGACCCGCTGGGCGGCGTTAAGAGCCTGTGGCCGCTGTTCGGTATCTCTAACCAGATGCTGGCTGCCGTGGCACTGGTTCTGGGCACCGTGGTACTGGTTAAAATGCAGCGCACCAAATACATCTGGGTTACCGTTGTTCCGGCAGTATGGCTGCTTATCTGCACCACCTGGGCGCTGGGTCTGAAACTGTTCAGCACCAACCCGCAGATGGAAGGCTTCTTCTTCATGGCGAATCAGTACAAAGAGAAGATTGCTAACGGCGGCGAACTGACCGCTCAGCAGATTGCCAACATGAACCACATCGTCGTCAACAACTACACCAATGCAGGCCTGAGTATTCTGTTCCTGGTGGTGGTGTACAGCATCATTTTCTACGGGTTCCGTACCTGGCAGAAAGCCCGCGCCATCAACGGTCGCTCTGATAAAGAGACGCCGTATGTACCGGTGCCGGAAGGCGGCGTGAAGACCTCTTCACATCACTAACCGTATTCAGCCCCGCTTCGGCGGGGCTTTTCGCTTATCAGGATTGTTTATGTTTGGTACTTTAGGTCAGGCAAAAAAATACCTCGGTCAGGCGGCAAAGATGCTGATTGGCATTCCGGACTACGACAACTACGTCGAGCACATGAAGACCAACCATCCCGATAAGCCGTACATGACCTACGAAGAATTCTTCCGCGAGCGCCAGGAAGCCCGCTACGGTAGCGGCGGAAGCAGTTGCTGTTAGAAGGAGAAATGAATGACCCCGATTGCAGTTACCCTACTCACCGGTTTTCTTGGCGCGGGTAAAACCACCCTGTTGCGCCATATTCTCAACGAGCAGCACGGCTATAAGATTGCCGTTATCGAAAACGAATTCGGCGAAGTCTCGGTGGACGATCAGCTGATTGGCGACCGCGCCACGCAGATCAAAACCCTGACCAACGGCTGCATTTGCTGTACCCGCTCCAGTGAGCTGGAAGACGCACTGTTAGATCTGCTCGACAACCTCGACAAAGGCGCCATCCATTTCGACCGTTTGGTGATCGAGTGCACCGGCATGGCCGACCCCGGCCCGATTATCCAGACCTTTTTCTCCCATGAAGTGATTTGCGAACGCTACCTGTTGGACGGTGTGATTGCGCTGGTTGACGCGGTACATGCCGACGATCAGATGAACCAGTTCACCATCGCCCAGTCGCAGGTGGGCTACGCTGACCGCATTCTACTGACCAAAACCGACGTGGCGGGTGAAAGCGAGAAACTGCGTGAGCGCCTGGCGCGCATCAACGCCCGCGCCCCGGTGTATACCGTCACGCATGGTGATATCGACCTCTCCCTGCTGTTCGATACCAACGGTTTCATGCTCGAGGAGAACGTGGTCAGCGCCAAACCACGCTTCCACTTTATCGCCGACAAGCAAAATGATATCTCCTCGATCGTCGTCGAGCTGGATTACCCGGTAAACATCAGTGACGTGTCGCGGGTAATGGAAAATCTGCTGCTGGAATCCGCCGAGAAGCTGCTGCGCTACAAAGGCATGCTGTGGATTGAAGGCGAGCCAAACCGCCTGCTGTTCCAGGGCGTTCAGCGTCTGTACAGTGCCGACTGGGATCGCCCGTGGGGCGACGAACAACCGCACAGCCTGCTGGTGTTTATCGGCATTAACCTGCCGGAAGACGAGATCCGAGCCGCGTTTGCGGGGTTGAAGAAGTAAACAGCCGCTCCCTTTTATTTGTGAAAGGGAGCAAATATCTCTGAAACAAATATCTCGCATCACGCTTTCTGTTTGTAATATTGTCTGTTAATGTCATTACCCATGATGAATTTATGTTTTTATTAATATCTCTCGGAATATTAATTTAACATATTTATATAATTTTCATGAATTGGTAGGCGTAACATGGCAATCATTATTCCCACAATAAGCAGTTGTAGCGAGAAAATTACTGCCGGCGAAAAAAGACTGGCAAGACTTCTTGAGGGGGGACTCAGCGAACAGTGTACCTGCTGGTATGACACCCGAATGGGAGACAAGCAAGAGCATCCGGATTTTGTAATTCTAACCCCCGAAAAAGGTTTGTTATTTATAGAAGTAAAAGACTGGTTTATTACAAAAATTAAATCTGCCAACAAATCACATATTCATTATGAAACTAAAGACGGCATTCAACCGTTCAAGAATCCACTCGAACAGGTTCGTCAATATACCTTTCACACTATCAATAGCCTAAAAAAAGATCCGCTGCTTCGCCAGCAACAAGGTGATTATGAAGGCAGCTTTATTATGCCGTATGGATTTGGTGTTTATTTGAGCAATATCACCCGAGCACAGCTAGAAAAGAGTTTTCCACCCGAAGCGATAAATGAACTATTCCCAGCCAGCCAGGTTATTTGCAAAGACGAACTCAGCGAGTTTATGACCAAGGAACAAATCTCTGCCCGGCTCGAATCCCTTCTCAGACATAACTACGCTCATCACACTACACCACAGCAACTCGACCGTATCCGATGGCATCTATATCCCGATGTACGCATTAACGCATCCGTTACGCAGGTTGATCTGAACAATTTTACGTTCCACACCCCCGATGTGGTTTGCATGATGGACAGGAACCAGGAACAACTCGCCAGAAGCATGGGTGCAGGACACCGTGTTATTCATGGCGTGGCAGGATCCGGTAAAACGCTCATTTTGCACCACCGTTGTATTGAGCTTGCCAACAATATTGAAAACACCAAGCCGATCCTGGTGATTTGCTACAACATCACGCTGGCCAAAAAACTCAAATCACAGCTTGAGCAGCACACTTTAAGACTTCCCGTCGAAGTCATCCATTTTCATGCCTGGTGTTATCAACAGTTAAATACACATCATAGTCTTCCGCCGAAAAGTAAAAACTTTATTGAGCTGATGGAAAATGCACTGACGGTGGCATTTGAAGAGGGGATTATAAAACCGGAGCAATACAGCGCAGTCCTAATAGACGAGGGACACGATTTTAAACCGGAGTGGCTGAGAATACTCGCACGTATGCCAGACAACAAAGATAACTCCCTTCTTTTCCTCTACGATGACGCCCAGTCTATCTACCAGAAAAAGAAAGCCCTCGACTTCACACTCTCTAGTGTCAATATTAAGGCCCTCGGCCGCACTACGATCCTGAATACCAACTATCGTAATACCCGGCAAATACTCCATTTTGCCAGCAACATTGCCTTTAATTATCTCAATAATCACATTGAAGAGGCGCTCAAATACCAGCAACCCGATGCTGGAGGCTTGTCCGGCACTTACCCGGCACTGGCCAGCTTTGATAATCAGGACGAGGAGATTACTCACGTGCTCGATTGGGTGACAAAGCAGCGACAACAAGGTATTGCATGGTCAGAGATCGCCATACTGTGCCCTTCAACATACAGCATTTCGGGGATGCTGGGGCCACGTCTCGCGGCGCGTAGCATCCCCTACCAAATGATTGTGACCAGCGATGACAAAAAGCACTGGTCGCCGCAAAATGATCTCCTTTGTGTAATGCCTTTACCAAGCAGTAAGGGGCTTGAATTTCACTCAGTGGCTATTATGGATGCCGCAAAGGAAAGGGATGAGGAAGATCTGAGTGACGACATCAAGCGTCTGTATGTCGGATTTACCCGCGCGCGCCAGAATCTTTTGGTGACAATGCACGGAACAGGGAGCTTGCGCGACCATCTTATCAACACCTACGAAAATAGCGCAAAGGTGATCTAACGGAGCCACGCCAGGAATCCGTAAACATTCCCCTCTCCCTACAGCGGAGAGGGGCGAATCCTATTTCAACACGCCCTGCTGCGTTACAACCCACTGTTCACTGGTGGTAATCGGTTTGTCATCTCGGCATGATGCCGCAGGTGTTCCACTAATTTGACAGCTGCGGTTATTTTAGCGGAGAACCGCAGCAGAAATAACCTCGCAGATGCCCGGTGGCGCTACACTTATCGGGCCAGGAAATTCCGCTTCCCGTAGACCGGATCAGGCACAGCCGCCATCCGGCACTCACAGTCCCTGCATATTCTGACTATTTCTTATTTTGCTCGCGCAGCATCGCTTCGCGCAAAATGGCATTGAGACGCGTCTGGTAACCCTTCCCGGGGCGCTTCAGCCATTCCATCACATCGGCATCAATGCGCACCGACGCCTGCGTTTTTAACGGACGAAAAAACTTACCGCGAATGGCCTCTGACCACTGCTTATCTTCGGTCACGGGAATGTCGCTGTAATCGATATCATCGTCCGGTTTATTCGCCAGCGCCTTCAGTTCAGCCTCATACTGAGCACTCAGCGCGGATACGCTGCCGCGTTTATGTTTAACTATGCTCATAACGATTCCTCTCTTTACGATCTGCCTTTCTGGCGCTGATGATACGAATGACTTCAAAGCCACTTTCAAACCTAACGCTATGGGCAACCAGAATAACCACAATGCCATGAACGAGACCAATGGTCTGCCAGCGATACTCACCGTTCTCATACCGCTCCTGCCGCGACAGATGTTGGGGATCGTCGAAAACCAATATTGCGTCCTCAAAGCGAACACCATGTTTCCTCAGGTTACTTTGTGCCTTGTTTGCATCCCACTCAAACTCCATTGGCATGTATTTCATCCCTTATTGTATATACAAAAATGTATCTACAATTATCTTATGATTATAGCGAAATTGTTGGAAATAGCATCACACTTTACTGTTGATAGGGTGAACTTTAGTAGGCCGGATAAGGCGCAGCCGCCATCCGGCACTGGCAGTTTTCATTCCGATAAGTGATTCATCCCATGGAATTTTTCATCTGGTATGGCAAGCTATTGCCATTGCACTCGTTAAGGGACCAACGTGAAAAAGTACAAAGTGATTACCCCGCTTTTTCCAACTTATGATCAGACCCGAGCCATGATGAATGCCGTGGCTGGATGTTCAGTCAAAGCGGTGCGTAATATGATCACCGCCATTCAGGAGCAAACGGGTACGCCACAAAACCCGGTTGACTGGTCAGAGCCGGATAACTGGATTAAAGAACGGCTCAGCGGCGAAGATGCCAAAATAGCCTGGCAGATCTGGAAGATGGATAACCATATTCTCAACCCCCGCCACAGCTATGGCTGCTACATGTTTATCAATAACCCTTTGTTCGATCTTATGCAGACCCACGAAGACGGCGGCTGGTACCCCAGCGAACAGGGGCGATTATTTCTGGATAACGATGAAGCCACACTGCGTAAACTCGACGATACAGAAGGCATGTTGCAACTACTGGAACTGCTCGCCGGCCGGGAGCAGGCCAGACGCGCTGATCTGCTACCCGAGTGGCAGGCATTCTTACATCAGCACTCAAAATTTGCCTCCCCCAGTTCAGTCAAAACTACGCTCTACGCCCGGCTGTACAACCTGGTCGAGCGCGATCTGGTAGCCCGTGAAGGGATGAGCTACAAAATTACCGAGGCTGGCCGAAAATGGCTCGGTAAGGCACTGCCTGAACGTCGAACCGATCCACGTAAGGAGTTGCTGGATGCGGTAAAACGCTATAACCAGCAGCAAAAAGAGCTATTGCGCGACCAGCTCTCCACTATGAATCCGTACAAATTTGAACATCTGGTGGCTCAGCTACTTGAAACAATGGGCTACGAGCAGGTTGAAGTGACCAAAGCCTCCGGCGATAAAGGCGTGGATGTGATTGGTAAGGTTCAGGTGGGCATCACCACCATTACCGAAGTGGTGCAGGTAAAACGGATGCAGAACACCATCACGCGCCCGTATATCGATCAGCTACGCGGCGCACTTCCCTACCACAAAGCCATTCGCGGCACGCTGATCACTACCGGCAAGTTTGCCGCCAAATGCGCGGAAGCAGCGCTGTTTCCAGGGGCAGCCCCTATCACGTTAATCGACGGCGACCGCCTGCTGGAACTGTTGATTGAAAACAACGTCGGCATTCGACGCAGCAACGCGGTAGAACTGCTGGATGTCGATTTACAGCTGTTTGATGAGCTGGAGATTGAATAACGTTCCAGACGCTCTAGCACAGCCATTTCTGTTCATGGCTTGCATAACAATATTGTGTAAAATCAGAGCAATCCCATTATCGGTAGAGAACGGACATGGCTGACCTGAACCTGAGTACCCTGACGGAAGCAGACATCATCACCAAACGCGTAATGCCCGCCATCCTTGACGCTGGCTGGAACGACACAACGCAAATCAGACAAGAGGTCAAACTCCGGGACGGCAAAGTCGCGTTATCCGGATTACACGCATGTTCCGGCAATTATTATGAAAGGCCAGTGGCTGGAGGCAGCCGGTTTCGCCACCGGCTGCAAATTCGATGTCAGAGTGATGCCCGGCTGCATTGTGCTGACGGCCAAGCTGCCGGAACCGGAAGAACCGGCGTTACTGCAGTCGCTGCGTCGGGTGTGCAAGCTGTCCGCGCGTAAGCAACAGCAGGTGCAGGAGTTTATCGAGGTGATTTCGGCGAAGCCTGTCAGGCAGAAATAACCGCCCGGATGCCAGACGACGCTCATGAGTATAAGCGCCGTGTATTGATTACTTTACAGCTCTGGGTAACATCATTTTATCCGGAGCCGTTTACTCAAGACCCTAAGCGATAATCCCAATCATCATAGTGGACTATATTCCCATCATGATAGTGCCAGGTAATCTTCTTGTAACGGAGCTGAGCAAGTTCAAGATGGGTCTGTTTTTCGTAATAAGGATCTTTAACATCGTGCATCAGTGAAAAAAGCGTAACGACTTTCACATTTTCCAGGGTTATCGTAAAATAGACCTCTTCCTGACCAGCATAATTTATTCGATAGAGGTCAATAACCGCTTTCCTTAATGTTTCTCCGGTACTTAATGATTTGTACAAAAGCACACTAGAAGCATCAATTTCCTTTTCAATTAAAAATGGACGATGTTGGCGTTTATTCAACACCCTCCCATTATGCAAATCAGAGTTGTAGCTCACATTATGATACAGACCTAAAATCTCGATCTGATTTTCACGGTCTTTTACCATTACACTACCTTTGATAATATTACCAGCATCATCGATTAATGACATATAACCGGGGATAGCCATTTATAAATCCTTGTTAAATGGAATAGAATTCTCAACATTATTGATCATAACCGTAATACACCGCTTCCCTTCTGTCGTTTTGACCTTATACATTTCCCTGATGGAATTAACAAATAGCTTATTCATTTCTTCTTCTGACTCAGGGTAAGAGGTAAATGCGCATACCTTCTCAATATTCAGCAATGGTCTGTTATCGTTGAGGATAGCCAGAACACCGACTGGGTTATGTGGAATGGCTTCAGAGACCGCCCCCTGTAAATCTTCCGCCGTACTGGCATCAACTCCGGATTCAAGAGCACTTGCTACCGTTAACCAGTCATTATTACCTTTGCTAATTTCAGGAATAATATGGTTCCACCATTCTGACTCACTGCCATCATAAAGTTCGTGTACAACAGTATCTGCTCCTTTTTCATTTATCATCTGCAGAAGCTGTGCTGCAGTATGCACTGCAGCACAGGGAGCACCCGAAAGAATAAATAGAAAGGAGATAAAAATAAATTTCATTATCTTACCACCAAAATTGTGTCACCCGAATCGTAAATGGTTTGGCGCTTATCTTGTCCATTCATAATGATACATCCTGCAGATGCCGTTCCCGGTGGCTGCCCTTTTTTATCACCATGAATTTCGAAATGATCTCTGCCAAAAGTATTTGTCCCTGCAATAGGTTCGAGGATAATAGCGGAGGGACTTTTATGATTATTCCATCCAGCAATAAAATAAACGCCTCGTGGAATGGGGCCCTTGTTACGTATGTGTTCACAGTTCGGTTTATCCTTTGATTCACCAGCACCACTGTAGCAATAAGCAATTAATTTACCGTTATGGCTCAGTATACCTGTCGATACTTTATATTCCCATGTCATATGATTTACACCCTTTAAAATATAATAATTATGCTTATCATATTTAATTGTAAAATTAAATATGTTCATAAAGTCACAATTATTAAAATTCAAAATATTTATAATTCATACATCTTTATTTCTCGAACCAATAAATCGTATTCTGAATAATTAGATAACGGGGAAGCAGCAGGCAATCTGAAAACACCCGGTGTACCAGAAATACCATCGTTAGCGTTGCCACCAGCGCGACGTAACCGGATACGCGTGAGGAAACGGGCGTTACCACGCGCATCACCGTGGAGTCCGGCGTCAGCGGGATCCAGATATCGGCAACGATAAACCAGGCGAATATTACCAGGAAAGCGGCAATACTCACCCTTACCCAACGGGCAAATTTTTGTTCTGGGGTCATCATAGTTTTTAGTGTTGATTGTCTTCTTCGCGGATTGTCCGCAAATTGCAGGCGAGTTGAATTAAGGTCGCGCTGAATAAGGCAAGCTCCGCTTCAGGAATGGTGCAGGTGACGCGATGTTGATATGTCTCAATCACCCGGTTAAGTTCTTCAAGCCTTGAGCGGCCTTGCGCGGTCAGCGTTAGCAGACGGATGCGTTTGTCATAAGGCGATGTGGAACGCAGCAGATAGCCCTGCTTTTCCAGCTGCGAAAGGGTGCGCATTAGCGGCGGCAGTTCAATGCCCTGTATTTGTGCCAGTTCACTGACCGAGACGTTGTCTCCCAGTTGATACAGTTGCATCAGTACCGTCCAGCTTGACTGCGTCAGGCCAGTATCAGTGATGGCAGCATCAATAATGGCTCGCCACTGGCGCACCACCATTGCCATGCGCATCCCCATCGGACGGCGGGCAAACAGTTCATCTTCCGTCATCTTACTTTCCCCTCATCGCTGAGAAGAAAATAATACTTATCAGGGTAGTATCAAGAAACAGGCTATCCAGAAGCATGGATTGATAAATAATGTGAATATAAAAGAGGCCGGGGCGATAACCCCCAGCCTCTGTCGATGGAAGAAAATCACTCAACCTGATCGCGTCGCAGCCCGACGTCCCGCAGCCGCTCATTACTCATCTGTTGCAGTACGCGCCGCGTTTGCGCCCGTAACCGCCACGCCTTATATGCCCGCCAGATCAGAACAAACCCAATAAATGGCTGCTTTGCTTTATTCTCATGAAATTCCATACCTTGCCTCCCCGCCTTGTCTGAGGCTTTATCTTCACGGATTTGGCCCTAAGCAATACAGACTCACAAAGTACTTTTATTTAACATACAGATTGGTTAAAAAGAGTTCTGCATCGCTTTTTTCACGCCAATCTGTACTGGTTTTTTAATCTGTATGGTACCCATAAGGGATACAGTATGACGCGTTACCAACATCTGGCCAATCTGCTGGCCAAACGCATTGAGCAGGGGTTGTATCGCCATGGCGAAAAACTGCCTTCGGTACGTAACCTGAGTCAGGAGCACGGGGTCAGTATCAGCACCGTCCAGCAGGCGTATCAGATGCTGGAACAGCGACAGCTGATCACCCCGCAGCCGCGTTCCGGTTATTTTGTCGCGCCGCAAAAAGCGCTGCCGCCCGTACCGCCGATGTCACGCCCGGTGCAGCGTCCGGTCGAGATAACGCAGTGGGATCTGGTGCTGGATATGCTAAAAGGGCATAGCGATAAATCTGTGATCCCCTTCAGCAGCGGCGCGCCAGATGTCAGTCAACCGAGCCTGAAACCGCTCTGGCGCGAGCTCAGCCGCGTAGTGCAGCATAATCTGAAGGCGGTGCTGGGGTACGACAAGCTTCCCGGCAGCCAGGATCTGCGCCAGCAGATCGCCCGTCTGATGCTGGACAGCGGTTCAGTCCTCAACGCCGATGATATTGTGATAACCAACGGGAGCCAGAGCGGAATGTCGCTGGCGCTGCTGGCGGTTTGTCAGCCAGGGGACATTGTCGCCGTTGAATCCCCCACCTACTACGGCACAATGCAGCTACTGCGCGGCCTGGGGATCAAGGTGATTGAGATCCCAACCGATCCGGATACCGGGATCAGCATTGAAGCGCTGGAGCTGGCGCTGGATCAGTGGCCGATCAAAGGCGTGCTGCTGGTTCCCAACTGCAACAACCCTCTCGGGTTCATTATGCCGGATGCGCGTAAGCGGGCGGTACTCGCCCTCGCCCAGCGTCACGACATCGTCATTTTTGAAGATGATGTGTATGGCGAACTGGCCACAGAGTATCCGCGCCCGCGTACGATCCACTCCTGGGACAGTGACGGCCGGGTAATACTCTGCAGTTCGTTTACCAAATCCGTAGCCCCCGGACTGCGCGTGGGTTGGGTGGTTCCCGGTCGCTATTACAACAAACTGCTACATATGAAGTACGCCGTCATTGGTACTAACGTTCCCGCTACGCAGCTGGCAGCAGCCTCCTTTGTGCGCGAAGGTCATTACCATCGGCATATCCGGCGTATGCGCCAGATTTATCAGCGTAATATGGAGATCTACACCAGCTGGGTACGGGAATATTTTCCCTGTGGGATCTGCGTCACCCGACCGAAAGGCGGCTTTATGCTGTGGGTCGAGCTGCCGCTCCAGGTCGATATGGTCTGCGTCGCTAAGCAGCTCTGTCGCCTGAAAATCCAGGTCGCACCGGGATCGCTGTTCTCCGCATCCGGAAAGTATCGCAACTGCGTACGCATCAACTGCGCGTTGCCGCCAAACGAGAAGCATCAGGAAGTGATGCAAAAGCTCGGCGAGGCGGTAAAGATGGCGATAGAGTAAACCGGACCGCCCGGTGATTTCGGCCAGACGATTATGCGATTTAACTCATATCTAATGACTTAAACCCTGAATATCTTCTGCGGAAAGCCGGGTAATTTTTTGTACCGTGCAGATATCAATACCGTCTGCCAGCATGGTGTGGGCAATACGGAGCGCCTCATCAAGTCGCCCTTCTATAAGCCCTTCTTGTCGTCCTTCCTGTAACCCTTCCAGCCTGCCTTTTTGTAGCCCTGCCTCATGCAATCTGTCGGCGATCGTCATCAAGTGCTCCTTATGCTGCGGTGAACGTTCGGCAACCTCACGAATAAACTCACTGAATCGAGGTGCATCGCCAGTTCGTAAAATATAATTAAACAGCGTCTTTATCTAGCTGTCATTAGTCAGTCCGGTAAGTAGCAGGGAAACAATTTGCTCGACCAGCCCCATAAGGTCGCGCTGACGAATATGTTTTTGGATTAACTCCAGCAGCGCCATACGTCGATGCTGCACAATTTCGTCATCCGGGATAACCGTAATATCCACCAGCGGAAACGCCACAGCATACAGCTGACGAGCCAGCTTCGGGTTGGCAAACTCGTCCAGCCAGCATAGGGAATAAGGATACGGGCTTTTCGCACCGTGATAGAACAACATCGGCACCACCAGCGGTAATTGCTGATGCCCGGCATCTAAATGCTTCTGCATGGCCGCTACCGCGTAACGCATCAACCTGAATGCCATATGCGCATCTGGTGTGCTTTGGTGTTCAATCACCACATAAACATAGCCATCACCTTCCGTCGTTTTCACGGACCACAGCACATCGGAATAGTGCGCACGTAAATCCTCTTCAATGAAACTATCCGGCTTGAGTTTCAGCGTCTGAAAATCGCAAAGTTCGCGCAGCGAAGCGGGAAGATGTATTTGTAGAAAATCCCGAGCTGTCTCAGGGTGGCGCAAAAACGTTTTAAAGACCGCATCATGCGGGGTGGAAGTCGGTGCTTTGTTCATGGCGATCCATCACCTTGAAATAAGATGCCGTTACTGTAGCGCTGGTAAACCACACCCTCACCTGTAACTTTCTCTCTTTGCGAGACGATTTCCGGGATAAAAACGCCCCTTTGTAACGTCTGCATTTGTCTGGAACGCATCGCGCAGAATCACGACCTCAATGCACATTCCCGCTTTTTCACCGCAGGGCCTGTGCTATAACAAATCATCACTTTCATGGAGGACACGATGTGACGCATACCCGGGATATTCCACAATCGTTCTGGCGTGATGAGCAACTGCCGTGGCTGGAGCTTCGCAGCACCTGGCAAAGTCAGCAGGCCTATAAGCGCCATCACCACTCTCAGCTCTCTATTGGGGCAATTCTCGAAGGAGGAACCTGCTGCCTGTGCGATGACAAGGAATACCATCTGAAGGTGGGCGATCTCATTGTGATCCCACCACTGGCACCCCACAGCTGTAATCCCGTCAACGGGCAATTTCGCAGCTATCACATGCTTTATCTTGATGCCCGGTGGTGTCTTGCCCATCTGCCTGCGCTGAACAGCAATCAACGGCTTTGCACGCGCACTCCTGTTATCCGCGATCCGCAATTATTCCAGTGCTACATGCACCTTGTGGCGCTCATGCCGCAACGGCAAACGACGCAGATAACTGATGCTGCACAAGCATTGCTGCGCTCGCTGCCATTGCAGTCGGTAACACCTGAAAACCTAAGCGTCACCAGCCAGTATCTGCGCAAGCGGTTGCAGTCCAGTCTGCTCTCCCCACCCTCGCTGGATGAGCTGGCAGATGAGTGTCACATGCGTAAAGAGACGCTGATTCGGACCTTTAAGCAGGATACCGGGCTGACGCCGGGAAATTATCTGAACATGATGCGGATTGACTATGCCCGTCAGCGGCTACGGGCCGGGGACGAGATTGTCGATGTCGGCTACCAGAGCGGGTTTGCCGACCAGAGCCATTTCCATCGCACCTTTGTTCGCTACACAGCAGCCACACCGCGCCAGTACGCATTGGGACGATCAATATCAGACAATAATTAGCGTTGCGTCAGGCGTACGCTGATCTCTGATTCATTTTCTGAGGTCGCTATGTCGCCGCTTGCTGAACTTTTTCCGTCTGCTTTTCCCGCGCTGGCGCTGGCGCATTTTGTTGCACTACTCAGCCCAGGGCCGGACTTCTTTTTACTGGTCGGTTACGCCGTACGTTACCGGATGCGCGGCAGCGCCGGACTGTGCGTGGGGATCGCCATCGGCAACGGGCTGTATATTCTGCTGGCGATTATTGGTTGGGGGATTCTGCGCCAGCTTCCCCTGCTGTTTACGGTTATTGAGCTGCTGGGCGCGCTCTATTTATTATGGATTGGCAGCCTGCTTATACGCAGCCGCCCGCAAACCCTGACCGGAGCAGACGCCCAGTCTACCTGTCCAGGATTTGGTAAACAGCTGCTGCTGGGATTAGGCTCGTCGCTGCTCAACCCAAAAAATGCGCTGTTCTATCTGGCGCTGATGACCGCCCTGCTCGGCCCGTCGGTGACGCTGCTGCAACAAACCATGAGCGGGATCTGGATGACCAGCGTGGTGTTGTTCTGGGATCTGCTGATCGTGATGTTCATCGGCTTACCGCAGATCCAGCGACGGTTAACCAGAGGGATATTGTGGATCGAGCGTATCGCCGGCGGCGTATTGATCGTCTTCGGTTGTGCAATCGCGCTGCGTTTTCTGCAGAGCGTCACTTTCTGATAAGCGTGACGATTTTCTGCAAATAAAGCGGATAAACTCGTTTAATTAATATCCAATCCGCATTACACTTTGGGTGGCTATTATCCATTCAACAAATTCTTCCCGAGGTGCGATGTGCTGATTGTTACCTGTAATCGTTACGTTTTCTGACCCGAGTCTGAAAACGTTTCTCCTGTTTGCGCCTCGCGCAGGCAGCGTTTTTGATTACATGAAATTCAGTACATTTGCAGTCTGCTTTTTTCTGTCATCGGTCTGACGTCTCAAAGACGGTATTGAATTTCGCTATTCCCGTTGAGGGTTTTCTCCCGAAAAGGAGCTGTTTTATGCAACGGATTCTCGCGTTTTTCTCCCAACGCACCACGACGCTATTTTTTCCTGTCGCGTTGATTTTATATGACTTCGCCGCCTATCTGTCGACGGACCTGATCCAGCCAGGCATCATCAATGTGGTGCGTGATTTCAACGCCGACGTCAGCCTGGCCCCCGCTGCGGTGAGCCTCTATCTGGCTGGCGGCATGGCGCTGCAATGGCTGCTGGGACCGCTCTCCGACCGGATTGGCCGTCGACCGGTGCTGATTGCGGGGGCGTTAATTTTTACGCTCGCCTGCGCTGCCACGCTATTGACCACCTCAATGACGCAATTTCTGGTCGCCCGATTTGTACAGGGCACCAGCATTTGCTTTATCGCTACCGTTGGCTATGTCACGGTTCAGGAGGCGTTTGGGCAAACGAAGGCCATAAAGTTAATGGCGATAATCACCTCCATTGTGCTGGTTGCGCCGGTTATCGGCCCGCTCTCCGGCGCAGCGCTGATGCACTTTGTACACTGGAAAGTCCTGTTTGCCATTATCGCCACCATGGGGCTTATCGCCCTGATTGGGCTAGCGTTAGCAATGCCGGAAACCGTTAAGCGCGGCGCGGTGCCGTTCAGTGCACGCGGCGTACTGTGTGATTTCCGCGACGTTTTCCGCAACCGGGTATTCCTGTTTGGCGCAGCCACGCTGTCGCTAAGCTATATCCCGATGATGAGCTGGGTGGCGGTCTCGCCGGTGATCCTGATCGACGCTGGCGGTATGAGCACATCAGAGTTCGCCTGGGCGCAGGCACCGGTGTTTGGCGCGGTGATCGTCGCCAATATGGTGGTTGTTCGTTTTGTGAAGGATCCAACCCAGCCACGTTTTATCTGGCGGGCGGCACCCATTCAACTGAGCGGACTGGCGGTGCTGATTGCCGGCAATTTGCTGTGGCCACACGTCTGGCTGTGGTCGGTGCTGGGAACCAGCCTGTATGCGTTTGGCATTGGTATGATCTTTCCGACGCTGTTCCGCTTTACGCTGTTTTCCAACAACTTACCGAAGGGTACGGTCTCGGCGTCGCTGAATATGGTCATCCTGACGGTGATGGCGGTTTCTGTCGAAATCGGACGTTGGCTGTGGTTTAACGGCGGCAGGATTTCGTTTCATCTGCTGGCGGTTGCGGCGGGTATTGCTGTCGTCTTTACCCTGGCAGGCTTACTGAAGCGGGTTCGCCAGCATGAAACAACAACGTTAGCCACTGAAAACTAACCTGCCGGATGGCACTGACGCTTATCCGGCCTATGTCGTAGTGATAGGCCGGATAAGGCGCTTGCGCCGCATCCGGCAACCATCACATTATCTTAAGCAATGCGCGCAAACCCTGCTTCCAGATCGGCAATCAGGTCGCCAATATCCTCAAGGCCAATATGCACCCTGACCAGGGTGCCGCTGAAATCTACCTCTCCGGCTGGGCGAATGCTGTTCAGCTCTTCCGGCTGATTCGCCAGAATAAGCGACTCAAATCCGCCCCACGAATAGGCCATATGGAACAGTGAGAAGTTATCGAGGAAATTCGCCATCTGCTCGTCGGTCAGTCTCTTTTTCAGCACAAACGAGAACAGGCCTGAGCTTCCGGCAAAGTCACGCTGAAAATACTCGTGCCCCGGGCATTCCGGTAATGCCGGATGATTCACCCGCGCCACTTCCGGCCTTGCCGACAGCCAGCGGGCAATATGGATACTGCTCTCCTGATGCTGCTTAAGACGTACCGCCAGGGTGCGCAATCCACGGCTGCCGTTGTAGGCCGTATCAGCATCCAGAGTTTGTCCCATCAAATAGGAGTTCTCGCGCAGACGATCCCAACAACGCGCGTTGGACACCGCCGTGCCCAGCATGCCGTCCGAATGACCGATGGTGTACTTCGTTCCCGCCTGAATGGAAATATCCACGCCATATTCCAGCGCTTTGAACAGCACACCCGCCGCCCAGGTGTTGTCGATCATAATGACAATCTCCGGATTAACCGCGCGGATAGCTTTCACCATCCCCGGTACATCCTGGACTTCCATGGTGATCGAACTTGGCGATTCGAGGAATACAACTTTCGTTTCCGGACGCAGAAGATCAACGATACCAGCACCAATCAACGGATCGTAATACGTTGTTTCCACATTGAATTTACTCAGGATCTTATTGCAAAAATCCTGGGTTGGCTCGTAGGCCGCGCCCGTCATCAAAATATGATCGCCACCCTGAACAAACGCAAGAATCGCATTGGTCACCGCCGCAGCGCCGCACGGGTAAAGCGCGCAGCCAACGCCGCCTTCCAGTTCGCTCATTGCCTTCTGGAAGGCAAAGTGGGTGTAGGTTCCGCGACGACCGTAAAACAGCTCGCCATTTGCGCGATTGGCGGTGGCGAATTTTTTGTCTTTCACGGTATCAAACACCAGCGAAGAGGCGCGCTGGATAACCGGATTCACCGCTCCCTGGGTGTAGCGTTTGTCGCGACCCGCAACAACCAATTGCGTCTCAAGCTTCATTGCGTCTTTCATAACATCTCCTGTTCTTAATCCGTGTGAAACCTATACCACCGCAGCAGTAGAGTTTATTTCAGTGTTGGTCTGCTTTTTTCCAGCGAACCGTTCAACAATCTGCGCCGCATTCAAATCATGGATAACGTTAATCAGTGTGGCAGGCGCATCGGTAATCGTGCCCAGCACTACCAACATCGGGATCGCTTCCATTGGCAGGCCCAGCGTAGTGACGATAAAGATTTCACCGAGGAATGCCCCGCCCGGTACGCCGCCGACGATAATGGCGGAGAGCACCGCAATCAGCATGGTCAGGAAGAAGGTCTCGGTGGTGAACTCCATGCCCAGCACGGAATAGATAAAGACAATTTTCAGCGCGGCAATCATCGCCACGCCACCTTTGTTCAGGTTAACCAGTAGCGGAATGGAGACATCAACGATTTCCGGGTTAATCCCCATCGCCTTACCGGCACGCAGCGTCACCGGGAGAGTCCCCAGCGAAGAGCAGGTTCCCAGCGCAGTCGCAGACGGTTCAATCGCATTACGCCAGAAAGCTTTGACCGCCGGAATCCCGCCGCCAATATACGAATAGAGAATCGAGCCAAAAACAAAGTAGACCAGCGTGGCCACCATGAACAGGCCGATGGCGCGAGCAAAGGTCAGCAGCAGTGCAGAGTCCTGACTGGCCATAGTGGCAGCGAAATAGCAGCCCAGGCCAATCGGTGCAACCTTCATAATGATTGAGACGATCTTCATGATCACGGTATTGGCATCTTCCAGCAGCGACGCAATGCGCTTACCGGCCTGATCCGATTGACCAATCGCCACACCAGCAATAATCGCCATCACAATCAGCGCCAGAATATTGGACTTAGAAAACAGTCCGATAAAGTCGCTGGTCGTGATCATGCTGACAAAATCCATCTTACCGCTGCCCGCCTGCACCGACTGCGAAAGATCGATAGTGACGCCCTGCGCCGGGTTATACCATAGCGCCAGCGCAACGATCCCGGCAGCCGGAATAAAGGCCATTGCGATCGAAACAATAAAGATAATCGCCATAATGCGCCCCAGCCTTTTCAGGTCGGTCATACTGGCGATCGAAGACATGACGCTGATCCCCACCAGCGGCACAATAATCATAAATAGCAGATTTAAGAATATCTGGCCGATTGGCTGGAGTTTACTTGCAAATGAGGGGGCATAAATACCTAATAAGCCGCCAATCACCAGAGCAACTAATAAAATAATCGACGATCTGTAGGGTTCGAGTCGTGACCACATAATCGGTACCTTTAGAATAATATTTAATGAGATTAAATTCACAATGTGATGAGTTTCCGTTTCGCCTCCTTTTATTTTGTGACGTAACTCACCTAAGTTGTTATTTTTTCATTTTGCCAGCAAGTTGTTTCCTGTGATTCAATAGTTGCATGTTTAAAACGCGAATGTAACGGCCTATTCGTACCGTTTTTGCAAATCACTTGTGAATAAAAGGAAACTATGAGTACGCCGATTTCACTCAAGCATCTGGAGTTTTTCATTAAAATCGTCGACTGCGGAGGATTGTCAGAAGCCGCGGCGCAGCTCAACGTCTCGCCATCTGCGGTCAGCAAAAGCCTGGCGGCAATGGAAGATACGTTAGGCACGACATTAATTAAACGTACCACCCGCAGTATTACCCTGACCGATGCCGGGCAATATCTCTTTAACCGCGCCAATAAGCTTTTGAAAGAATTCGATGAAACGCTGAATACCACCTCCGGTTATTACCACAGCCCGCAGGGTGAATTACGCATAACCTGCTCAATTGCGTTTGGTTATTCCCGGCTGGTGAACCTGGTGGATAAATATCGTTCCCAGTTCCCAGATGTGAATCTGTATATCGATCTCAACGATAACTTCGTGAATCTGAACGAAACGGATTTCGACATCGCCCTGCGAATCTCCACCGCACCACCGCAGAACTACGCAATGCGCAAGCTGGTGCCTGTCCGCTGGGCGTACTGCGCCTCACCCGGCTACCTTGCCAAAAAAGGCATGCCCCAGCGTCGTAGCGATCTGGTCAATCATGATTGCCTGGTTTACCCAGGTCTCACGCCAGTGCTGAAGGTGGCGGATGAACAGGATCGTCTGCATCAGTTAAAACTGCATATGCCTATCCAGGCCAACAGCAGTCTGGTATTGCTGAAATCGGTGTTAGAAGATCAGGGAGTGGCGTATTTGCCCACCTATCTGATTGGCGATCATATTCAAAAAGAAGAGATAACGCCGCTGATGCTCGACGGCACCATCACCTGCGAAACCCACGCCCTTTATGCGCTCTATTTTCCCAGTAAGTACAGCAATCCGAAGGTGCGATCGTTTATCGATTTTCTGGTGGCGGAACTCGGCCCCTTACCCGCCTGGGACAACTGGATCCCGGAGTAAGCTTTGCTCGCCTGAAAATGGGAGGCGCTCCACATTTTTTGCGCGATCCCCCCGTCTGGCTCTATCCTTAAGCCTATGAATAAAATTGCTGAACTCAAACGCGCCAAGCGACTGGCGCTCTCATTGCTGCTGATTGCCGCCGCTACCTTCGTCATCACGCTGTTTCTGCCGCCTAACTTCTGGGTGCTCGGGATCAAAGCGATCGCCGAAGCGGCGATGGTCGGTGCGCTGGCGGACTGGTTCGCCGTGGTGGCGCTTTTTCGACGGGTACCAATCCCGTTCATCTCGCAACATACGGCGATTATCCCGCGCAATAAGGATCGGATCGGGAAGAACCTTGGTCAGTTTGTGCAGGAAAAATTTCTCGACACCCAGTCCCTGATCGCCCTGATCCGCCGCCATGAACCGGCGTTGTTGATCGGTAACTGGTTCAGCCAGCCGGAAAACGCCCAGCGAATTGGCCAGCATCTGCTGCAGATCATGAGCGGTTTTCTCGAACTCACCGACGACGCCCGCATTCAGCGGCTGATCAAGCGGGCAGTGCACAAAGCCATCGACAAGGTCGATCTCTCCGGTACCAGCGCGCTGATGCTGGAAAGCATGACCAAAAACAACCGCCATCAGGTGTTGCTCGACACATTGATCGCCCAACTTATCGCCCTGCTCCAGCGCGACAGCTCGCGGGCGTTTATCGCCCGACAGATCGTGCACTGGCTGGAGACCGAGCATCCGCTGAAAGCGAAGATCCTGCCGACTGAATGGCTGGGCGAGCACAGCGCCGAACTGGTGTCTGATGCCGTTAATTCCTTACTGGATGACATCAGCCACGATCGGGCTCATCAGATCCGCCACGCCTTCGATCGCGCCACGTTTAAGCTAATCGATAAGCTCAAACACGATCCGGAGATGGCCGTGCGGGCCGAAAGCATGAAAAACTATCTGAAGGAAGACGAGGCCTTCAACCGTTATCTTGGCGAACTGTGGGCAGACCTGCGCCAGTGGGTGAAAACCGACATTAACGCTGACGATTCGCGCGTGAAGCAGCGCATCGCCAGCGCCGGACAGTGGTTCGGCGAAACACTGGTTGCCGACAGCGCCCTGCGCGCCTCACTGAATGGGCATCTGGAGCAGGCCGCGTATAAAGTTGCGCCGGAGTTCGCCACCTTCCTGACGCGCCACATCAGCGACACGGTGAAAAGCTGGGATGCGCGCGATATGTCGCAGCAAATTGAGCTAAACATCGGCAAAGATTTACAGTTTATCCGCATCAACGGCACGCTGGTCGGCGGTTCTATTGGGCTGGTGTTATATCTGTTGTCGCAAATTCCTTCCCTGCTGACGCTGGCGAATTTTTAAGGAGAAAGTAAAATCCCTGTTTTTATTTTACTTTTCATTATCATTTGCACATGTAATATAACAATTATCAAACTAACAGCGTGAAATGAGAGTCCGTATGTCCGAGGGAAGCCCCGATTCAAATCGTCATGCCATCAGCGTCGCGCTCTTTGGCATGCTGGTCTTAACGCTGGGCATGGGAATTGGACGCTTTCTGTATACGCCGATGCTCCCGGTACTGCTGTCGGAAGGTCAGTTTACGTTTGACCAGCTCTCCTGGATTGCCAGCGCCAACTACGCTGGATATCTGGCGGGAAGCCTGCTCTTCTCCTTCGGGCTCTTCCATCTTCCCTCACGTTTACGCCCGATGTTGTTAACTTCTGCGCTCGCTACCGCAGGGTTGATTCTGGCAATGGCAAGCGTTAAGCAACCCGCGCTGGTGATGCTGATCCGTTTTCTGGCAGGCGTCGCCAGTGCCGGTATGATGATCTTTGGTTCGATGATCGTCCTGCATCATACCCGGCATCCCTTCGTGATCGCCGCATTGTTCTCCGGCGTTGGCGCAGGCATTTTGCTGGGCAATGAATATGTCATCAGCGGTCTGCATTTTGCGCTGTCATCGCACACGCTCTGGCTGGGGGCAGCGGCAGCTTCCGCTGTATTCTTTGTGCTACTCGTTATGCTCCTGCCATCTCGCAACCATGCGCTCCCCGCCGCAGCACCGGTAAAAACAGAGCATCAGCCTATGTCCTGGTGGCTGCTGGCGCTACTGTATGGGTTAGCCGGATTTGGCTACATCATTGTCGCTACATACCTGCCACTGATGGCGAAAAGTGCCGGGTCGCCGCTGCTGACGGCCCATCTCTGGTCGTTGGTCGGCATATCGATTATTCCGGGTTGTTTCGCCTGGCTGTGGGCTGCCCGACGCTGGGGGGTATTGCAATGCCTGACGGCGAATTTACTGATCCAAAGTGCCTGCGTGGTCATGACGCTCGCCAGCGACTCCTTGCCGCTGCTGGTGATAAGCAGCGTGGGTTTTGGCGCAACGTTTATGGGGACCACTTCGCTGGTCATGCCGCTCGCCCGTCAACTTAGCGTACCGCGCAATATTAATCTGCTAGGCCTGGTCACCCTGACTTACGGCATTGGGCAAATACTCGGGCCGCTCTTAACCAGCCTGCTGGGAAGCGGCGCTCAAGCGATCGTTAATGCCACGCTATGCGGTGCCGTCGCCTTGTTTATTGCGGCACTGATCAGCCTCACACAATTATACAAACAGCGTTTCGCCTCCCCCAAAAGGGTATAATCGACAACCTTATAAACAGGTATCTTAGGATTAGTCCGCAATCAAATGTCAACATTTAATAAACCACAAATAATCGGCAATTACCCGCCAGACAATTTATAATCCCCGGCTGTTCATTTATAAACTCAATTTAAAATGCGTAAAAATGGACATATTAAGTCAGCATCAACACTATCTTCGGGAAAAGTACATGTCATGGTTTAAAAAAATACTACTGGGGTTAATTATTTTGGTGGGTTTAATTGGCACGCTAAAGGATTATAAAGACTTTGGCCTGTTTGGCGCGTTAGGATTGTTTCTTATATTCCTGTTAACAACAACATTTTTATGGCAATGGGCCTCTGGCAGGTTACCAAAGATAACCCAGCTTCAGGCCGTATTTATTTTACTGGCCAGCGCGGTAGCCTCAATTTTTGTTATCAATATGGCAATTGCCGGAAATTTGCATGTGGATTTAATGGAGGTCATGTACGTTACCATTACGCATAATCCACTTTTTTACCTGATTCTCTGCGTGGTCGCATGGGTAAAAGTGGGCATCTGGCAATGGCTGTTTAGCGGTGTACAGGTGAAAGAGAGTCAGCCAGTTTAAACACGGCAGAGGTAAAAAAGGCGTCTTAACTAAGACGCCTTTTGCATATCAGTACAAAAACCTAGAACTGATAGGTCAGACCCGCAACAACCTTGTTGTCGTCGTCTTTGCCGTCGAGCAGGTTAATTTTGTAACCCACATCAGCCACGATGTTTTTGTTGAAGTAGTAATCCGTGCCAAACGCTACGTATTCAGTCAGGTCATTATTGTTGTTGTCACGCGCGTGAACGTAACCCACGTTCGGACGCAGACCAAAATCAAACACATACGCAGCCATTGCTTCAAAGTGCTCAGCTTTATCCGCATCCTGAATCAGGTTGTGGGACTTGCCGTACATGGTCGCGACGTAGATGGCATTAGCATCATATTTCAGACCCGCGCCCCAGAACTCTGCGTTTTCGCCATCCCATTTACCGTCTTTATTGCCTTTCTTTTGGGCTGCTGTGATTGAACTATTTGTGTAGGTCGCAATAGCAGACACGCCGGAATCCGCAATGTTGTCATAGCCCAGGGAGAAGCCGTAGCCGTTACCGTGCTGCTTAGTCAAATTAGGTTTTGTCGGGTCTTCCGAGTTGGCATCACCTTTACCCTGGTATTGCGCACCAATGTTCAGACCATCAACGGCTCCAAAGAGATTTTTGGTGCGGAGTGTTGCAACGCCAGAAGTACGTGAAGTAAGGAAGCGGTCAGCATCTTCAAAGGAGTCGCCGCCGAACTCTGAAAGAGTGTCAGTGTAAGCTCCCACGTCGTAAGCGATACCGTAGTTACGACCGTAGTCAAAGCTAACGTCATGGCCATAATCCAGGCCAGCAAACGCCAGACGTGTATTGACGCCATTCTGAGAACCTTCTGCTTTAGAGGCATCAAACTGACTTTCAAATTGGCCATAACCGGTCAGTTGATCGTTGATTTGTGTCTCACCGCGAAAACCCAGACGCGCGTATGTACCGTCGGCATCGGTGCCGCCAGTCCAGGAATGGACCGCTTTTACTTTGCCGTACAGATCCAGTTTGTTGCCATCTTTATTATAAATTTCCGCTGCATGAACGGAGGTTACCCCTAATACCATTACAGCTAATGCCACTGCTGACTTTTTCATGTTATTACTCACTTTTAATTGTGAATTTTGCTATCAACTTTGTTATGAAGGCAGAATACCCGCATAAAAAAGCCCCCTATGGAAAAGGGGAAAACCTCTAACACACCAATGAAGGTAATAATAAAGTGGCAAGACACATATCATTTTGGGTTAAATAAAACCCGAACAGAGAGTAATTACTTGGATTCTTCGTTTACGCTCTCATTAACAGAGCGATATAACATTATTGCTTCGGCAATAATATCTTGTTTACTTTTACGGGTTTCAAATGCCAGCGTACGAACATATTCCCACAGAGAGGTATCGACACGGGCACTTAAAAGAACCATATCTTTTGAACGGGTACCCCTGGCCTTTCTAATATCGGGGTAATCTCGAGAGGGCATTATCATCTCCTGAACGCAAACACGCTTATGGCGATGAAATATGCAGTCAGTGTAAAAACATGTCAACGGCAAAATACAGTGACAATAGTAATGAAACTGTTAATAACGGACAAAAAACTGGAACAGCATTTCAAATGAAAGATAACTTGATTATAGAATAATGTGTAATTTTAACTTTACATATATTCACTTTTATTCATTTGATTAAAAAAGCCAGAACTATTGACAATAAACATGACCTCAAATCAAAACATCATTACAGCCAATAAGTTACGTGCCGTTATTAATGTCTACATTTCCGTGAAGCGCCTGTTTTTATGCACTGTTATTCCGGGCTGCCTCGCTCTGACCACCGCGGAAATCAGTTTGATTCTCACTTAACACAGGCCCATTTTGTCTAAAAATAAGCACGGAAAGGTAAAAATAAGGTAAACAATGCATTTTTTCGCATGCAAAAATAAGTTGTTTTTAATTGATATAAATCAATTTTCACCGCGTAATGACGGAGGAAAAATCATCATCTGAGGTGATGGAAACCTTTTTTTACGTGACGTTCATGACGAGAAAAAAGCGTTGTTATGCAATAAACTTTTGTGCTGAAAAGTGTCGCGCGGGCTGCAACAGCCCGCATGGGAGAGGAAGGAAAATCAGGCGTTAACTTTATCCAGCGGCCAGGAATCAAACAGATAACCATCAAAGTCGATGTCATCAACATTTGAAAACTCCAGCAGGCGCTGTTTGACGTTTTCCAGATGCTGCCACATTGCCAGCTTGGCTGCACGGGCATCCTTTTTGATTAATGCCGCCAGGATCTGTTTGTGGTCACCCATCCACTCTTTACGGTAATGGGTATCGTCAAGGTGGCTATGGAGCTGGATCCACATCGGGTTGTTTTCACGCCACTGCCATGACTGGCGAAACAGCTCCACCAGCATGCTGTTATGCGTGGCTTCGGCTATGGCGAGATGGAACTGCATGTCGCCGCTTTCAGAACCGTTCGCTTCGCTGGAGGCCAGCTCCCGCTCTTCCAGCTGTAACGCCTGGCGCATTTTAACGATATCTTCACGGGTAGCCTGCAGCGCGGCGAATTCGGCGATATTGCTTTCCAACAGCTGTCGCGCCTGCAGCAGCTCAAACGGGCCCGCGTCATTGCAATGATTGACATCCGTACTGTCGATGGTCTGCGCATCTGCATTGTCGAGTACGTAGATCCCGGCGCCGCGGCGCACGTCCACCAGACCTTTAATTTCCAGCATAATTAACGCTTCGCGAACCACCGTGCGAGTGACATTGAGCATCTCAGCAATTTCACGTTCCGGCGGCAAACGCTCCCCGGGCAGGTACGGCGTCTGGACAATCAGATCGCGGATCATTGCACCCACTTCCTGGTAGGGTCTTTGTTGAGAAGTGTTCGATTTCATCGTGTTATGTCCGTCAGATGCGTCAATTCAGATCCGTAGGCCGGATAAGGCACATGCGCTGCCATCCGGCACCTGTGCCGTTGGCTGATGGCGACGCTGACGCATCTTATCAAGCCTACAAAAAACGTTTTTTCGCCTGAACTATAGCATTTGCGGGAAGCCAAAAACAGAAAACGGGTCAACCAAATCAGCATTTTGATTGACCCGTCATACTTCGGGGATTATGCGTCAGCGCCTAACGCCGCAACGCACTCGCGTGCGCCGTGTTCACACAGCTGTTGATACGTCGCGATAATTGTCTCCACAAAATCAGCGTTTTCCGCCAGATCATGGCCAAAAATGCCGCTCAGCCCCAGCAGCGCCGTCACGCGTTCGGCCCCCTGGAACTGTTGGTTAATGCGCTGGAACTCAGCCAGCAAGGGGTCGACAACATCAATGGCCTGCCCCTGTTCATCCACGCCACGGGTGTAGCGCATCCAGCCCGCCACGCCCAGCGCCAGGTGACGCCAGTCGCTGGCGTTTTGCAGATGCAGACGCACCGGATCCAGCAGGCGCTGCGGCAATTTCTGGCTGCCGTCCATCGCAATCTGCCAGGTGCGGTGACGCAGTGATGGGTTGCTGAAACGCTCAATGAGCAGCGTCGCATAGGCGTTAAGATCGGTGCCTTCCGGCATCGACAGCGTCGGCGCTTGCTCCTGCATCATCAGCGCGAACGCCGCTTTGCGGTACGCCGGATTTGTCATGGTATCAGCGATAGTTTCATAGCCGCCGAGATAGCCCAAATACGCGAGGAAAGAGTGGCTGCCGTTGAGCATACGCAGTTTCATCATTTCAAACGGCACCACATCGGCAACGAACTGCGCACCAACGTTGTCCCAGTCAGGGCGACCGTTGACAAAGTTATCTTCGATAACCCACTGACGGAATGGCTCACAGGCGATAGCACACGGATCGTACACGCCCAACTGGTCGGCAATCTCTTGCAACGTTTCTGGCGTCGCCGCCGGAACAATGCGGTCAACCATGGTGCACGGGAAAGTGGCGTTAGCCTCAATCCACTGCGCCAGCTGCGGGTCGCGCGCCTGCGCCAGACCCAGCACTGCGACTTTCGCCACATGACCATTTTCACGCACGTTATCGCAGGACATCACGGTAAAGGCCGCAAGCCCTTGCTCACGACGCAGATGCAGCGCCTGTACGATGTAACCAATCGCCGATTTCGGCGCGCCTGGATTCGCCAAATCGTGTTTAATCAGCGGGTTATTGAGATCTAACTGACCGCTGGCAGCATCAGTGCAGTAGCCTTTTTCCGTGACCGTCAGCGAGACAATTGCCGTCTGCGGGCGCGCCATAGCCTGTAAAATACCATCACAACCGTCAAGCTCCGGGTGCAACGCTTCTTTCATCGAGCCAATCACTTTCAGCACGGTGTTGTCCGCGCCTTTTTCCGCCACGGTATACAGCAGTTGCTGTTTGCGCAGGTTTTCAATCAGGACGCGATCGTTACCCGGCATCAGGTTAACTTCACAGATCCCCCAGTCGCTGTCGGTGGTTTCCAGCAGATGATGGGTGTACAGCGCCTGATGCGCGCGGTGAAATGCGCCGCATCCCAGGTGAACAATGCGGGATTGCAGGCGCGAGCTGTCCCATGCAGGTCGAGCTACCGGCAGGTTGCTATTGGCAATTGTCGTTGTCATCGTGAACTCCAGAACCCGTTGAATGACCAACGGAAGAGAAAAGAAAAAGCCGGCCAGACAGGTGACCGGCAACTCGCTTTAGCGGCTAAAGAAAGCGCGCTGGATAGCCATCTCAACGCCACGCACTTCCGCCAGCCCTTTCAGGCGACCAATCGCGGAGTAGCCTGGGTTGGTTTTCTTTTTCAGATCGTCAAGCATCTGATGGCCGTGGTCCGGACGCATTGGGATCAGGTCCTCTTTACCCTCGGCTTTACGGCGCTGCTCTTCCTCAACGATCGCTTTCACGACTTCGTACATATCGACGTCGCCGTTAAGATGCGCCGCTTCATGGAAGGTTTTCGGGTTATCTTCACGCAGCGTGGAGCGCAGGTGGGTAAAGTAAATGCGTGGGCCAAACTGTTTGATCATGTTGACCAGATCGTTGTCCGCCCGGACGCCGTAGGAGCCGGTGCACATGGTAAAACCGTTCGCCATGCTGTTGACCGTATCGACCATCCATTGCATATCTTCCACGGTGGAAACAATGCGCGGCAGGCCGAGGATTGGGCGCGGCGGATCGTCCGGGTGTACCGCCATCCGCACGCCTGCTTCTTCCGCCACAGGAATAATTGCTTTCAGGAAGACGGCAAAGTTCTCGCGCAGTGCGGCTTTATCGATATCTTTATAACGCGCAAGATGCTGGCGGAACTGGTCAAGCGTATAGCCCTCTTCCGCGCCCGGCAGACCGGCGATGATATTGCGGGTCAGACGCGCTTTGTCTTCATCGCTCATGGTGGCGAAGCGTTCATTCGCCTGAGCAATCTCTTCGGCGGTGTAATCCGCTTCCGCGCCCGAACGTTTGAGGATGTGCAGCTCAAAGGCGGCGAATTCAATCTGGTCAAAACGCAGCGCTTTGGAGCCGTCCGGCAGGACGTATTCCAGGTCGGTACGGGTCCAGTCGAGAACCGGCATGAAGTTGTAGCACACGGTACGAATGCCGCACTGGGCCAGGTTACGCAGGCTTTGCTGGTAGTTGGCGATCCACTGCTGATAGTTACCAGAACGGGTTTTAATGTCTTCGTGGATCGGTACGCTTTCGACGACCGACCAGACCAAGCCCGCCTGCTCAATAATGGCTTTGCGTTTTAGGATCTCATCAACCGTCCACACTTCCCCGTTCGGGATATGGTGCAAGGCGGTGACCACGCCCGTGGCACCCGCCTGACGTACATCCGCTAAGGTGACCGGATCGTTAGGACCATACCAGCGCCATGTCTGTTCCATCTTTTATTCCTCATTTACGTTATGGACTCGACGATATGGCACATAAATTCCTCCTTTTGGTATGACATGTCAACCTGAAGGAATTAATTGGTTAACCAAATCACGATTTTTGCTGATTAGATCGCCATTTTGCGGCCAGGAAGCGCAGTGAAGATGTAAACATGTAACGCAATGTAACATTCATCGCATCAATGGTTAACCAATACGGATAACATCTCAACCAAAATCATAATAGTTCAACCAATAAAGGTAGACGTTATATGCATGTTCTCAATATTCTGTGGGTCGTATTCGGCATCGGTCTGATGCTGGTGCTCAATCTAAGATTCAAAATAAACTCGATGGTCGCCCTGCTGCTGGCGGCGCTCTCGGTCGGCATGCTGGCGGGTATGGACTTAATGGCGCTGCTGCACACCATGAAATCCGGCTTTGGCAGCACGCTGGGTGAGTTGGCGATTATCGTGGTATTCGGGGCAGTCATCGGTAAGCTGATGGTCGATTCCGGAGCGGCGCATCAGATTGCTCATACGCTGCTGGCGCGACTCGGGCTGCGCTATGTGCAACTGTCGGTGATCATTATTGGTCTGATTTTCGGCCTGGCGATGTTCTATGAAGTGGCGTTTATTATGCTGGCGCCGCTGGTGATCGTCATTGCCGCAGAAGCGAAGATCCCGTTCCTCAAGCTGGCGATTCCTGCCGTTGCCGCCGCCACCACCGCCCACTCTCTGTTCCCGCCGCAGCCTGGTCCGGTCGCGCTGGTTAACGCCTACGGCGCTGACATGGGCATGGTCTACATCTACGGTATTCTGGTGACTATTCCGAGCGTGATCTGCGCCGGGCTTATCCTGCCGAAGTTCCTCGGCAACCTCGATCGCCCGACGCCGTCATTCATGAAGGCCGACGTACCGGTTGACCAGAACAATCTACCGTCTTTCGGCATCTCTATTCTGGTTCCGCTGATCCCGGCGATCATCATGATCTCCACCACCATCGCCAACATCTGGCTGGTGAAAGGAACGCAGGCGTGGGAAGTGGTCAACTTCTTAGGCTCCTCGCCAATTGCGATGTTTATCGCCATGATTGTCGCCTTCGTGCTGTTTGGTACCGCGCGTGGTCACGACATGCAGTGGGTGATGAACGCCTTTGAAAACGCGGTGAAAAGCATCGCCATGGTGATCCTGATCATCGGCGCGGGCGGCGTACTGAAGCAGACCATTATCGATACCGGCATCGGCGATACCATCGGCATGCTGATGTCGCACGGCAATATTTCTCCATACATCATGGCGTGGTTGATAACCGTGCTTATTCGTCTGGCAACCGGTCAGGGCGTGGTCTCAGCCATGACGGCGGCGGGGATTATCAGCGCAGCCATTCTCGACCCGGCAACCGGTCAACTGGTGGGCGTCGATCCGGCGTTGCTGGTACTGGCGACGGCGGCAGGCTCCAACACCCTGACCCATATCAACGACGCCTCGTTCTGGCTGTTCAAAGGCTACTTTGACCTGTCGGTGAAGGATACGCTGAAAACCTGGGGTCTGCTGGAGCTGGTGAACTCCGTGGTTGGCCTGGTAATCGTGTTGATCATCAGCCTGATTGCATAACGTCGATACCGCTCTGGCCCAAAGCCCAGAGCGGTTCTTTCTCCTGCCTTAACAATCCTCGATAATCAGATACACCGCCTTCACCGGGCCATGCACCCCAACCACCTTGATAAGCTCAATATCCGCCGTCGAGCTGGGTCCGCTGATAATGTTAATGCACGACGGCATACGCTCACCGGCCTGCGCTTTCTGATGCAGTTTTTCTGCCAGTTGCGCCACGCGCGGCAGGATGGTGCTTTTACGCAGCACGAAAATCGAGGACTCCGGCAACAGGCTCAAAGAACGCCCGCGCTCCGGCGCGGAAAACAGCACCACGCCGCCGGACTCAGTCAGGCCATACTCGGCATACACTACGCCGACTTTCGCCTGCTCGGCCTCGGTAATATTTTCGCTGCCTCGCGCCGGATCCCAGACCACGGCGTTGCATTCCTGCTGCAAGCGTTCGGTAATGCCCAGCGCCACCAGTCGGCTGTCGCCGCTCAGCACTACCGGCTGACCCAATTCTTCACACAGGCGTAGCGCTGCTTCTGCGGCCTGGTCCTCGCGAGTCAGTTCACAGCGGGCCAGCATCACTTCGCTGGCGAACTGGATAAACGCATCGCAGCGCTGCTGCGGGTTAAGTTCGGTCAGGCGCTCGTTGGCATAATTGTTAACCGGCGCGGCATCCGCTTGCGGTTCGAAACGCGGCGGGCGACCCAGCGCCTGGGCGATGGTGTTTAAAAACGCGGTACGGTTATCCATTCTTTTTCTCCTGCGCCTGATGTTTCTTAAACCAGCTGCGGAAGCTCTCGCCGTCAGCATCAGGCAGATCGCGCGCCTCCATCCAGTCACCAATCGCGCCAACCTTGAGCGGGGTTTTCCCGCCATTGATAAACCAGCTTGCCGCATGCGCGCCCGCCATCATCCCCACTTTCCACAGCCCCGGATGGCTATTGGCATAAGCGAACATTTTGATCGCCCGTCGCTCGGCTTTCGGGGTAATGCCCTCCTCGGCCATCACCCGACGATGACGCAGGATCAGTTTTGACAGCGGAATACGCACCGGGCAGACGCTGTCGCAGGCCGTGCATAAGGAACAGGCGTACGGCAGATCTTTAAAATCTTTATAGCCGCCGAGCAGTGGAGAAATCACCGCGCCAATAGGGCCGGGATAGATAGAGCCATAGCCGTGTCCGCCAATGTGGCGATACGCCGGGCAGGTGTTCATACAGGCCCCGCAGCGGATGCAGCGCAGCACATCGCGAAACTCAGAGCCCAGCACCTGCGAGCGACCGTTATCGACAATCACCAGATGGAACTCTTCCGGTCCGTCCACGTTATCCGCCTCACGCGGGCCAGTCAGCCAGGTGTTATAGCCCGTCAGACGAGCGCCCACGGCGCTGCGCGCCAGCATGGTGATCAGCGCATCCACATCGGCAAAGGTCGGCGCGATACGCTCCATGCCCATCACCGCAATGTGCGTTTTCGGCAGCGTGGTGCACATGCGCGCGTTGCCTTCGTTGGTCACCAGGCATACTGAACCGGTTTCCGCCACGGCAAAGTTACAGCCGGTAATACCGATTTCGGCACTCAGGAAATCCTCGCGGATCTTCTGGCGAATGAACAAGGTCATGGCTTCCGGGGTTTCCGGGCCGTCATACCCCAGACGCTCGTTCAGCACGCGGCGGATCTGATAGCGATCTTTATGAATAGCCGGGACCACGACGTGCGAAGGCGGATCCTGATCCAATTGCAGGATGTATTCCCCGAGATCGGTTTCGATCACCTGGATTCCCGCATCCTGCAGGACATGGTTGACGCCGATCTCCTCGGTCACCATCGACTTGGACTTCACCACCTTCTTCGCGTTTTTGCTTCGCGCGACCTGCAGAATGTAAGCGGTGGCCTCTTCTTTGGTTTTGGCGAAATAGACGTGGCCGCCGTTTTGCGTCACTTTCTCGGAGAGTTGATACAGATAAGCGTCGAGGTTGCTCAGCACGTGATCGCGGATCTGGCTGGCACGATCGCGCCAGTCTTCCCAGTGGCCTAACTCATCGACCATTTTTTGTCGATTTGCGCCAATACGTTCCTGCGCATTGGCCACGGCTTTGCGCATGATCGGATCTTCTATCTGCTGACGAATACGCAGTTTAAATTCTACATCGCTGGTTTTTATCGACATCTCTTTCCCCTCAGCGGCTCATCAGCACTTCAGCAATATGCATCACTTTGACCGGCTGGCCTTCCCGTTGCAGTCGACCGCCAATGTTCAGCAGGCAACTGACGTCTGCGCCAATCAAATATTCCGGCTGCGCATCCATCAAATGTAAGACTTTCTCTTTCACCATCTCGCCGGATATCTCGGCCATTTTGACCGAGAACGTCCCGCCAAAGCCGCAGCAAGTGTCCTGATCGGCAAACGTCAGCAGCTCCAGCCCGCGCACGTTTTTCAGCAGCGCGAGCGGCTCTTCCTTCACCCCCAGCTTCCGAGTCAGGCTACAAGAGGGATGATAGACAGCGCGGCCCTGCAGGCTCGCGCCGACGTCCACCACGCCCAGCTTGTTGACGATAAAGGAGGTGAGATCCTGCATACGCGCGGCAACCTTTTCGGCACGCAGCGCCCATTCCGGCTCATCGGCCAGATACGTCGGATAACTTTTTACCGCGTAGGTACAGGAGCCTGCTGGCGAGATAATCGGATCGTCGTTGTCTTCCAGGGCGGCGATCAGGTTTTTCATCCCAGGGATCGCCTCTTTGATGTAACCGCTGTTAATGGCTGGCTGACCGCAACACCCTTGCTTCTCGGGGAAATTAACGCGACAACCCAGTTTTTCCAGCAGCAATACGGAGTCTCGTGCCATCCGTGATTTCAGTGCGTCACCAATGCAGGTAACAAAGAAATTTACATTCACAATAACTACTCCATTGCTTCATTTCTGTTTATTGCGCTTGATATCGCGATATCAAGCAAAGGTTCAGCCGTATTTCACGCCCAGTTTTTCTGTTTGCTGTTTTTACTAATGCCTGGGTTCATGGTGATGCTCGGGTCGTTTTCCTTTGATGCCGACTCTCCGCTTCTTAAGTCAGGACAGTCGCATATGTCTGTATTTTCATTTGTATGACAAAATCAAATAATCCCCTAATCAACCCCCATATGCAACAACCAGGTTTATTTCTTTCGGTCTCGCTCACATTTTTATATTTAAAACCACAGCGTTATGAACACCTTAAAAACAGTTTCAGGTGCTTACTATTCTCATCACCAGCATTATTAAAAAGGTTATCATATAACTATTTATAGGTATTCAGCTTACTCTTAAGTATATTTACCTGGCATTGGATTTTAATTAAAAGATTACAATAGTTACAAAACTACAAATCATAATTACTTTATTCACTGAAGCGATTCAGTTTACATACTTTATTAACCCAGCAATGTAGCCTCCCCACCATAAATATAAATCAGGTTTAATGAACCAATCAGGAATAGCAATGAACGAATATTTTATGTTTGCCCTGGCACTCTCTCCTTTACTACTGATGGTATTTTTAATATTGAAATTGAAAATGCCCATCCATTATTCCGTGTTGACCTCTTTGGTATTCACTGCCGCGCTGTCGGCCATATTCTGGGAAATGCCCGTACAGAATCTGAAAGCCGCGATAGGCTATGGCGCCCTGAAGGGGTTATGGCCGATTGTGATTGTGATCCTCGGCGCCATCTTCAGTTATAACGTCATGCAGGCAACCAAAGCGCTGGATATTCTGCGCGATATTCTCGCCAGCATTAGCGAAGATAAGCGTATTCAGGTGCTACTGATTTCATGGTGCTTCGGCGGATTCCTTGAAGCCGCGGCAGGTTATGGCACGGCGGTTGCCATTCCGATCGGCATTCTTATTGCGCTGGGATTCAACCCGCTGAAGGCGGCGATCGCTTCTCTCGTGGCGAATACCGTTCCCACCGCGTTCGGCGCGGTCGGGATCCCGGTTTCTATTCTGGCGGAACAGGTTAATCTGCCGGTGTATACCTTAGGCGGAACCATTATTCTGCAGCTCGCGCTGTTTAATATCCTGCTGCCGTTTGTCATTGTCTGCATTATTGGCGGCGGCCTGAAAGCCATTCGTGGCGTATTTCTGATCACGCTGATTTGCGGCATCACCACGCTGGTTCCGCAATATTTTGTCGCCATCCATCTTGGCGCGGAATTGCCCGCCTTTGCCGGTAGCCTGGTCAGCTTGTTTGCCGTGGCGATGGTCAGTCGCCTGCGCAAAGGGAAAACCGATCCCGAGTGGCGCATTGAGGTCAGCCATACCCGCGAAACCACGCCGCGCTCGGCAAAAGTGTTGTTCCGCGTAGGCTCTATCTATCTGTTTATTTTTGTTTTTATCCTACTGTGCTCACCGCTGTTCCCGACGATCAAAGGCGCGGCGTCCCAACTGGCCTCGGTGCTGCATTTCACGCTCGCCAACGGCAACACGCTGGCGCTGAAAGTTGAATGGGTGACCACGCCGGGGATGCTGATCATCTTTGCGACCCTTATCGGCGGTTTTATTCAGGGAGCGTCCGCACGCGGGATGCTGGAAGTGTTTATCAAAACCATTTTCCAGCTTAAAAATTCCATTGTGGCGATTATGGCGATTGTCGCGCTGGCCACGGTAATGGATCTCAGCGGGATTATCTCCACGCTGGCCCAGTCGATTGTCGATCTGACCGGCAGTTCCTACGTCTTCCTCGCCCCGGTGATTGGCGCGCTGGGCACGTTTGTTACCGGCAGCGATACCAACTCGAATATTTTGTTCGGCAAACTGCAAACCATTGCCGCCAGTAAACTGCATATCGATCCCAACTGGCTCGCGGCGGCGAATACTTCTGGTGCAACGGGGGGGAAAATGATTTCGCCGCAGAGTATCGCCATTGCGGTTTCAGCCACCAAAATGGACGGACAGGCCAACCAGATAATGTCTGGCACCATGAAATACTGCTGCGCCTATATTGTGATCCTCGGCCTGAAAGTCGGTCTCTTTTATTACTGGTTTATGGCGTAATCCATTGTCAACCCCGTCAAATTCACGGCAACCGTATTTGACGACGTGGTGACCAAAAAGGTTTACACCGCTTCAGGATCGAAACGAAGCGACTGGCTTTACGATTTGTCGGCGCTGACTAAAATAGCGCCGATGTTTCAAATCGAGGATTGTTGTTATGTTGTTCTGGAAAAAGATGGTGAAGAAGTTCGACGCCTTTTCCGCGTTGATCCCACCACGCTACTTCCGCGTGTAATGCCTGGCGCTAATGCCTGATGGCGCTTCGCTTATCGGGCCTACGTTTCACGCTCATTTGTAGGCCGGATAAGGCGCAAGCGCCGCATCCGGCAGCAGAGAAAAATGTTCTCCCCTTTCACTTACGCAGCCCGCACGCTCTTAACACCCTGACCCACAGACGAAGCCATGCAAAACGGTAGATCAGCGGATGCTGAAATCGTAGCAGTGTCAGAAACATAGAGCCTCCTTGCGGCGCTACAGCACCGTTGCCTGATAGCGAATTTGCGGCTCCATTATCTGGTGACGCGCGTCTATCAGCCGCAGTTCATACGAGTCGTGCTCTTTCGTCAGCCGCATCACCGCGTCGACGACACTGGTGGTCCGCTCCAGCGCCTGCTTGTCCTCATAACCGTTGAGCAGTGAAGCCAGCATCACGCTGCAAATCAGATCCCCAACGCCCACCGGCATTTTGGCAAAGGTATACAGCGGCCGGGCGATGTGTAATGTCTGTTCCGCCGTCACCAGCAGCATTTCAAACGCCTGTTCGTCGCGCGAGCAGTCGCCGAGATGTTTCACCAGCACCTTCTTCACGCCCCACGCCACCAACTGCTGCGCCGCTTCCACCACCTCGTCAAAACTACGTAGTTGTCTGCCCGTCAGCACGCCCAGCTCATAGAGATTCGGCCCCATCACATCAGCCAGTTGAATGGCGTCATCGACAAAAAAGGACTCCACGCCCTGCGCGACGATGCAGCCTTTTTGCGGGTCGCCCATTACCGGATCGCAAAAATAGAGCGCCTGCGGATTACGCTGGCGAATGGTGGTGACCGCGAGCTTCACCTCTTCGCAATGGCGTTTGTCCCCGAGATACCCGGACAGCACGGCATCGCATTGCGCCAGTTTTTGCAGATCATCCAGCCCGCTGATGATGGCGCTCAGCTCGCCGTGCGGCATCGCTATGCCCTGCCACATCCCGTACTGGGTATGGTTGGAAAACTGTACGGTGTAAAACGGCCAGACATCGATCCCCGAGAGCTGCATCGGCAACACGGCGGCTTTATTTCCGGCATAGCCATAAACGACTGACGACTGAACAGACAACACGTTTTTCATTTTGACTCCGTCTAGCGAAACGTTGGCAGCAGACCAAATACGTCCAGAACAACCGTCAGATAGACAACCGCCCCACAGACAATGACCAGATTGAGCACGGTGTTATTACACGGCGCGGTATAGCTGGCGGTCGGAAAACGTTTCCGCGCCGCTTTCACCAGGAACGGCGGCAGGATCACGCTCCAGATGGTAAAGGCCAGACCGGCGTAACCAATGGCGTGGACAAACCCGTTCGGGAAGAAGAAGCACACGGCGGCTGGCGGGAAGTAGGTCACCAGCGCGGTTTTCAGGCGACCCATGCCGTCATCCGGGAAGTGAAACAGGTCGGCGATGTAATCGAACAGGCCAAGCGTCGCCGCCAGCAGGGAACTGGCTACCGCAAAGTTGCCGAAGAAGGTCAGGATCAGATCCATATAACGGCTGGTGAACAGCCCGCTGATAGCCTCGACAAACACGTCGATATTGCCGCCTTTGGCGATAATCGGTGGGAACGAGGAACGACTGATGTTGCCCATCGTGACGCCCAGCCAGAAGATATACAGCAGCAGGGCAAACAGCGTGCCGATGATAATCGAACGCGTAATATTTGAGATCCCGCTCGTGCCATACAGCTTAACCAGGCTCGGCACGTTACCGTGAAAACCAAACGAGATAATGCAGAACGGCAACGTCATCAGGATATACGGCAGGTACTGCGAATTGGGCAGCGCCACCGCCACGCTGTCGACAAGTTTCGCCACTTCGATATGCCCCACCAGGCCAGAGAAGGTGGCAAAGAACGCAATAAACTTACCGATAATCAACACGGTAGTAATACGTCCAACCAACAAGGAGCTGTACCAGGCAATCGCCCCGACCAGCATACTGACGATCACCACCGAGATATTCGCCGGAAAGCGCACGCCGCTGTATTTGAACACGGTTTGCGCCATCACCGCCGACGAACCAGAGATATAGGCATAGGTCAGAATATACAGCACAAAACCGAAAGCGATACCGACCACAATATTCCACTTTCGACCTAATAAATCCTGAGTAAAGGTATTAAAACTGGCACCGGCGCCATAATGCAGATTAACTTCGACCAGCATCAGACCGGTTAATAACATCATGATGGCGATAAACAGAAGAATAACTGACGCACCGGGGAACCATACGCCAGCCATCGCAATCGGCAGGGAAAACATCCCTCCACCCACTACGGTCGCGATAACCAACATGGTTCCGCTAATCAGTCCGGGGGTACTACTCTGTCGCTCAATGGCATTAATATCCATGATAAATGTTCCTGTAGACTATTCGTTATAATTACAGCTGTCATTTGTACATCATGCGGATAATAAAAATGTCGGAGTCAGGGTTTACTTTTGTAGTTATGTCACGGTAACGGGCACCGCAAAGGCTTCCTGTTCATGGAAAAGAAATACAAAAAAGCCCCATCCTGAGATGGGGCCATAATTATTATTTAGATATAGTCAAAGCGTGCAGTAAAGAAACGGAGCTGCTTCGGCTCGTAAATAAACTTCAGCCCGCGAATATCTTCTTTGTGCTGGTAAAGTTTAATAATACCGTCAGCCACTACATCCATATGCGCGTAAGTATAAACGCGGCGCGGAATAGTCAGACGCACAGTTTCCAGTTTCGGCCTGTGGTGTTCACCGGTCACGTTATTACGGCCCGCAGAGATAATTCCGCGCTCCATACTACGTACGCCGGTTTCCACATAGATACTGGCAGCCAGGCTTTGCGCCGGGAACTCGTCCTGCGTCAGATGCTCGCAGAAGCGACGCGCATCAAGGAATACCGCGTGACCGCCCACCGGTTCAACAATCGGTACACCAGCGGCTTTCAGCTTGTCGCCCAGATAGCGAACCTGCTTCACGCGGTGCTCGATGTACTCATACTGCATGGCTTCGCGCAGACCAATCGCCATAGCTTCCATGTCGCGTCCGGCCAGGCCGCCGTAGGATGGCATACCTTCGTAAACAACGACTAACTCTTTGGCAGAAGAGAACATTTCGTCATCGTTCATGCACAGGAAGCCGCCGATGTTCACCAGACAATCTTTTTTACCACTCATGGTACAACCGTCGGCGTAGCTGAACATCTCATGCACGATCTCTGCGATGCTCTTGTTCTCAAAGCCCTGCTCTTGCTCTTTGATAAAGTAGGCGTTTTCTACGCAGCGGGTAGCGTCGTAGAACACTTTAATGCCATGTGCTGCAGTCAGTTCACGCACCGCGCGCATGTTAGCCATGGAAACCGGCTGCCCGCCTGCGAGGTTAACCGTGACTGCCAGGCAAATATAGGCAATATTCTCGGCACCTTTTTCATCAATCAGTTTTTGTAATTTTTTAAGATCGATATCACCTTTAAAAGCAATATTCAGACCGGCATCGTGCGCTTCGTCACGAACGATATCGACAAACACCGCACCATTTTTTTCCTGGTGATAACGGGTGGTAGTGAAATACATATTCCCGGCAACATATTGCCCCGGTTTAATTGCCAGCTGCGATAACAGGTTTTCTGCGCCGCGCCCCTGGTGAGTAGGAACAATATGTTTAAAGCCAAACAGTTCCTGCACGGTTCTTTCCAGATGATAGAAGTTTTCGCTGCCCGCGTAGGCTTCATCACCCATCATCATTCCGGCCCACTGCTTGTCGCTCATTGCGTTGGTGCCACTGTCTGTCAGCAGGTCAATATAAATATCTTTCGAATTTAACAGGAAAGTATTGTATCCCGCTTCCTGCATTTTCTTAAGGCGTTCATCACGCGGGATCATAGATACAGTTTCAACGCTTTTAATACGGAAGGGTTCTGCCGGATAATTCATTTTGTTTCTCCAGTAACAGTGGTCATGTACGTATTAATGTGAAGTAAAGCATACCTGGTTCATCAATAAAGTCTGATGAAATATAACTATTCGCCTCCTGAGTCAGGGGGAGAAATAATGTGGAGGCACTATGCAAGATTTAATTGATTATGGAAATAGCCTGGTCAACATTAATCACTGGCAATAATTTAAAAAGCTGTAAATGTAGGTGATGCAAATCACACGTCATTTTTTTACCCGTTCATATTCAACAAGTTTTTTTTTGCGTGTTGATTTGCCATTTGCGATGGTGCCCCCGTGGAGAGGGGAAATACTGAAAACTTAACTTTCCAGTCTGTGCTCATACTGTATTGCTGAATGAGTACACCCCATTTTGTGAGAGTCGGATCACTTCACGGGTTTATATTTGTGATTCACATCACTAAAAGTGTAAAGCAAAGTGTACAAAACGGCGTTGTTTCAGAGTTTGCTATTTGCTTCAGTGAGTTAGATCGCATTTTTGGCCTGATACAGATGGGCGTTATTTTCTGGAAATGGCAGGTATCAGGAGGATGGGACAAGAATGAATTTATACGATGAATAATACTATGTTTATTGGGATAGAGAGGATTTCTATTTATTCCGAAAGCGTGCTAATCGCGCTTATTTCATGTTATTTACATCTGGACTTCCCGCCAATTACTGGGGTAATTTACAGGGGTTTTATTAGCGCGATGCGAAGGTGCGCCAACACCTCCGCATCGCTAATCACAGTAACTATTATCGAGGAATAGCGACCATGACTGATACGCATTGTATTGCAGTTTCATTTGATCCAGAAGTGTACGTCGCAGATAACCGTTGCCTGAAGGTGGGTTATGCGAGCGGTTATCCTGATTACAGCCGTTTGCCGGTGAAGTATGTCCAGTTTCCGTCCATCGTGATGAAGGGCCAGTGGCTTAAAGCCGCCGGATTCGACACCGGCACCCGCGTCGATGTGCGCGTCATGCAAGGCTGTATTGTGTTAACCGCCCGCGCGCCCGAACCCGAAGAGTCAGAACTGATGAAATCCCTGCGCGCCGTGGAAAAGCTCTCCGCGCGTAAGCAAAAGCAGGTGCTGGAGTTTATCGGGGTCATTGCGGGGAAAGGGTCGAAGGGGTAACGGTCTTGCTAAAGGCGCCTGTGGGCGCCTTTATTAGGATGTATTGCGTCATATTTGTTATGCCGTAGTACGTTCGTTCCAGGCGTCGGTATATTGAATATTGCCATCTACAATACACCAGGTGATTTTTTCATAGCGCAGTTGTACGCTTTCCAAATGTCCGGTTCCCGTTACCGTACGTGTGTCATGCACGATTGGTGTCACTGATACAACTTTTACACCTTCAAGCAGGGTATTAAAGTATTCCACTTCCTGGCCTGCGTCGTTTATGTGATAGAACTTAAGTTCCGCACTTTGAAGTGTCTGACCTGTCGCAACTGATGTAGCCCCCTGAAACACCGGACAGTAGCTGTATCTCCAGATAAGAGATAGGCTTGAATATATGTCTAACACTAACGCCAATTTTGAGATGACCGGGATCCTGTTAGGGCAAGAAGTCCGTAAACGTAAAACTCCTCAGGAGAAGATCGCCATTATCCAGCAGACGATGGAGCCGGGTATGAATGTCTCCCATGTCGCCCGCCTGCATGGTATCCAGCCCAGCCTGCTGTTTAAGTGGAAGAAGCAATATCAGGAAGGCAGCCTCACCGCCGTTGCGGCTGGAGAGGAAGTCGTTCCTGCTTCTGAGCTTACTGCTGCTCTGAAGCAGGTCCGGGAGCTTCAGCGCCTTCTGGGCAAGAAGACGATGGAAGTTGAGATCCTGAAAGAAGCCGTGGAGTACGGTCAGTCGCGAAAATGGATAGCGCACGCGCCCTTGTTGCCAAAGGACGGGGAATAGCCATGGTCTGCCGGACCATGGGCGTGTCGCGTGCGCAACTGTCACTGCGGATTAACCGTTCTGCCGACTGGCAGGACAGGCGCTGTAACCGGCGTAATGAAGAAGCAGACGCAGAAATACTGTCGGCTATCCTCAACATTATCAGCGATATGCCGAGTTATGGTTATCGACGCGTGTGGGGCATCCTGCGCAAGCAACGTCGCACAGAGGGACAGCTACCTGTGAATGCCAAACGGCTTTACAGGATAATGCGTGAGCATAACCTGTTGTTGTTGCATCACAAACCAGAGCGACCGAAGCGTGAACATAAGGGCAAGATAGCGGTGGCAGAAAGCGATATGCGCTGGTGTTCAGATGGCTTCGAGTTCGGCTGCGACAACGGCGAAAAACTGCGGGTAACGTTCGCGCTGGACTGCTGCGACCGTGAGGCCATAGACTGGGCAGCAAGCACGGGAGGCTATGACAGTTCGACCGTGCAGGATGTGATGCTGAGGTCGGTGGAAAAGCGCTTCGGCGACAGGTTGCCCGACACAGCGGTGCAGTGGCTGACGGATAACGGTTCAGCGTATACCGCGTATGAAACGCGGAGGTTCGCGAGAGAGCTGAATCTGGAGCCCTGCACAACAGCGGTGAGCAGCCCGCAGAGTAATGGCATGGCCGAACGGTTCGTGAAAACGATGAAAGAAGACTATATCGCGTTCATGCCAAAACCGGATGTGAGAACAGCACTGCGAAACCTTGCAGTAGCGTTCACGCATTACAATGAAAACCACCCGCACAGCGCGCTGGGATATCACTCCCCGAGGGAATACCGGCGGCAGCGGACATCGTTAACTTAAGATACAAAAGCTGTTCGGAGATGGAGGGTCAAGATCA
>NZ_JAOWDG010000055.1:0-74342 GCF_030334745.1 Citrobacter sp. Cb080
TGACCTGCCCCCACGATTAGATACAACACTCAGTTAGTAACGTCGGAATCTTCATTCTCAGAATGACCCTTTCTCCAGCCCGCTGCAAATTCAGACGGTGTCTGATAATTCAGCGTGGAGTGCGGGCGGCATTCGTTATAATCCTGCCGCCAGTCATTAATAATTTTCCTGGCATGAACGATATCGCTGAACCAGTGCTCATTCAAACATTCATCGCGAAATCGTCCGTTAAAGCTCTCAATAAATCCGTTCTGCGTTGGCTTGCCCGGCTGGATTAAGCGCAACTCAACACCATGCTCAAAGGCCCATTGATCCAGTGCACGGCAAGTGAACTCCGGCCCCTGGTCAGTTCTTATCGTCGCCGGATAGCCTCGAAACAGTGCAATGCTGTCCAGAATACGCGTGACCTGAACGCCTGAAATCCCAAAGGCAACAGTGACCGTCAGGCATTCCTTTGTGAAATCATCGACGCAGGTAAGACACTTGATCCTGCGACCGGTGGAAAGTGCGTCCATGACGAAATCCATCGACCAGGTCAGATTGGGCGCCGCCGGACGGAGCAGCGGCAGACGTTCTGTTGCCAGCCCTTTACGACGTCTTCTGCGTTTTACGCCCAGGCCACTGAGGTGATAAAGCCGGTACACGCGCTTATGATTAACATGAAGCCCTTCACGGCGCAGCAACTGCCAAATACGACGGTAGCCAAAACGCCTGCGCTCCAGTGCCAGCTCAGTGATGCGCCCTGATAAATGCGCATCAGCAGCCGGACGGTGAGCCTCATAGCGGCAGGTCGACAGGGATAAACCTGTAAGCCTGCAGGCACGACGTTGCGACAGACCGGTCGCATCACACATCAACATCACGGCTTCCCGCTTCTGGTCTGTCGTCAGTACTTTCGCCCAAGAGCCACCTGAAGCGCCTCTTTATCCAGCATGGCTTCGGCAAGCAGCTTCTTGAGTCTGGCGTTCTCTTCCTCAAGCGACTTCAGGCGCTTAACTTCAGGCACCTCCATACCGCCATACTTCTTACGCCAGATGTAAAACGTGGCATCGGAAATGGCATGCTTGCGGCAGAGTTCACGGGCGGGTACCCCAGCTTCGGCTTCGCGGAGAATACTGATGATCTGTTCGTCGGAAAAACGCTTCTTCATGGGGATGTCCTCATGTGGCTTATGAAGACATTACTAACATCGGGGTGTACTAATCAACGGGGAGCAGGTCACCATGAAACTAGTTCTCCTTAAGAGGAAATCACTCAAATATGCACAGTAGTGCTGACGATAGGAGACGCATTGAACAGGCAGAAAGCATCAGCAATTTGATTGCTCTGGCGGCGAGTATCAGAACAGGCGCGCAAGTACAGAAAGCATCATTCGCGGATTAGGTTGGGGGCGAAAGGTAGTGATTGTAAAAATCAATGCACGCTTCCTCTACCGTCAAGAGGTCGTCCCTAAGAATCATCTTAGTATTTTGCTAACATTAAAGTATAACGCGAACTTGATCTATAGATTAGGTCAGCCCAGTAATCTGAGGTGGGATAGCAATTTCAGAAAGATTTATGTTTTTGATAAATATATTTTTTTCTTTCATCCCTCGATTCACTTGTAACGATGAACAACAAAAAAAAACAAGAAAAGATGATGTTCGATATAATATTTTGAAAAATTCCTAGATAACAATTGAATATATCTCTTGACCTGTTCCCTGTTGTTGAGCAAGGCACTATTTTAATCATACCTTTGTCAAACTGTGAACTTCCGCTATTCGCTCAAAACAGACCGTCACGTTCCCATTTTATTTTTTTTGATATAACTGATGATTGTATTGAGCCCTCAATAATGAAGGCTCAATACTAGCTCTTCCTATTGTAGAACTTTTTCCTCCAGGAATTTACTCACCATATCAGCAATCTGCACATTATTTAAATCAGAGAACGGGAAGTGGGTATTCCCTTTGATTCCTTCCTCAGGCAGATGCGTCACAGTGACATCTCCGCCATGCTTATTCACCACGTCACGCCACTCGCGAGCCATTGCCAGACGCACGCGCCAGCTGTCTTGCGCGGGCATGGCGACAGGTTTATCAGGGATGTTATCGCCGTAAATAATCAGAATCGGAATTTTAGTCAGTGCCATAAACTGCTCCATCGGCACCGGTTCACCCTTCAGCGTGTCGAACGCGCTTGGCATTGGGGCAGGGAGCTCTTTCTCCGGGAAGACAAAGCTGCTACCAGGCTCGAAGGCGACAATGGCTTTGACCTTGTCATTTTTCATCGCCGTGTACCAGCCTGGTCCGCCACCCTGGGAGTGGGTGAAAAGGATAGCCGGGCCGGATTTATCCACGACGGCGGACATCGCATCGGAGATAACATTGATATCAAACGGCCCGGTATTTGGGGTCATCTGACGGAAATACTGATTCAGGGCTTCTTTGTCGTGAGAAAACTGAACGCCCTTAAAATACTCTGGCCACACGCCAACGCGGAACTGGTTAAACCACATCTGTTCATCCGGTTTAGGCGTAACCGTACCTTCTACCGTCGTGCGCCCGGCGCTGCCCCGGCGGGGCTGATCGACAAGATAAGTTGAGAATCCACGACGCAGGAATATGTTCTGGAATCCTTCGCGACCATCCGGGGTGGTTTCCCAGGTGCGGGAGAACTGACCTGCGCCGTGCAGCATGACGATAGGGTATTTATGCGGATTTTCCGGAATTTGGTAGAACACAGACGCATGATCGCCATGCCAGGTTTGACCCGCAGAGTCCAGCGGCGTTTTCGCGTCAAATTTCCCTGGTGCGGTGATGATAGTGCCACCAGCAGAAAAGCTTCCCTGTTCCTGAATGACCAGCGGCTCGGCGTATACCGACTGAGCCACCATGCCACCCGCCATCGCGCAGATGGCCAGCGTTTTTAAGACAGTTTTCAAGATTACATCCTCTGTTATGTTTGCCGTTCAATCATATCTGAGTTGTCAGCGTGAATTATTTAGCACCTTTGATTGCCCTTATTTGGCAGACTCATGAATGCGGAGGATTAGCACCGTATCGTCTCAAACCAACGCCTAACTGTTTGCTAACGCCCGTTGCAGCGCCTGTTCCGCCCGCGTAGCCGCATCTTCTTCGCCATTTTCACGAAGAACTTGTGCCAGTTGGCGCAGTTGCGCTGCCGTCAGGCCGACTCGCATGCTGGCTCGCGTATGCGATAACAGCTGAGCTTCAACGCCCGGCGTGGCGGCTAATGCGCCAACCGTTGCCAGCTCGCGGCTTTGCCAGTCGAGGTTATCGCGGGCGAAAATGTCGCCGAACAGATGCGTTTGTAGGAATTGATTAATGACCGGGGCAAAATCAAACAGAGGTCCCTGGACGGGGGCGCCGGAGATTTTAGTCTGGTTTGCGGTACCGACACGGCGAAGCTCATCTCCGACAGGGATGGCGGCGACCGGCTCTTTACCTTCAACGTCTTCAACGCCACGTTGTTTACGTGCTTCGACGACTTTCATCAGTTCATTCAGCGCGTTCAGGCTACGGGGAAATCCCGTATAGGCATAGAGCTGGACGAGAATCTCTTTGGTCTCGTTTATCGTGAGTCCTGCATCAAGCCCCTGATTCAGTGCCGCATTCAGCTTATCCATCTGACTGCTGGCCATTGATGCCGCAATCAACGGGATGGCTTGCTGGCGAGCTGACAGCGTATCTGAAACCGTTTGTTCGTGGTTCATTTCTGAGGCTCCTTTATTGACGGGCGCAGCATGTGCCGTGAGACCCAAACCAAAGGTCAGCAGTACCGCTGCCGTTAATGCCTTAATGGGCGTGGTATTGTTCATCTGTCACTTTCTCCATCCAGTTAACGCTTTTGCCATCCACAATCCCGGTTATCGCCAGGTGCGTCATTGCGCTGCCGGGGGCCGCCCCGTGCCAGTGTTTGACGCCCGCCGGGCAAGAGACAACGTCGCCAGCGCGGATGACCTGCACCGGCTGGCCTTCTTGTTGGGTAAGCCCAATTCCCGAGGTCACAATCAGCCGCTGCCCTGCCGGATGAGTATGCCAGGCGGAACGAGCACTTGGCTCAAAGGTGACATAAGCCCCGGAAACGCTAATTTCGTTATCTGGTTTGAAGAGAGGATCAACCCGGACGCGACCGGTAAAGTTCTCTGCTGCCCCGTACACCGCATTCTGGCTTCCGGCGGTGGCGATATGGACAGCGGGATTTTGCTCCGCCGCCCAGGATGAAAACGTAAAGAGGGGCAGTAACAGCCCGAGGTAACGTAAATGTCTGATCATGCAAAGCGTCCTTATCTACAATGATGGAGAGGGTCTGCAATGATTCTAATCAGGGGGAGATGTCGTCAGACTGACGCCAGCCTGACAATTCTGTCAGTTAACCCTTATTATGGTGACGCTGCTTTGTCTTTTCTAAAAATAAGGCCCCAAAGCGAAAACCGTGTAATTAATGAAAATAAAACAATAATGGCCAGGTAGCGTAGATAAAAAAGTAGGGCAGATTCATCGTAATCGAAAAAGGAGAAATCGACCTTTATCAACAAATAATCGAGATAGTCCTGGTTCAGTAATTCGTACAATCCCAGTAGTGCGATTAGCGAAAAAACTCCTGGCATCATGACATTTGCAAAGAATGAATTGCTGGAGATGTTCAGGACCCGGCAGAAAAAGGTTGCCAGCATTTTCCAGTGCAACCCGATATGCAGCGCCAGAATGAGCATTCCCCAGTGGACCAACGTCATGTGTACTTTCCTGACCCCGCTCGCCGGGTTGTGGAACGCCAGGTCCAGAAGGATATGTCGGGACAGCATCATGCCCGAGACAATCGCGGTCAGAATGACAACGAATGTCACTGCATTAATGATTCTGTTAACTACCAGCATGGTTAACGGAATATTGGGCGACAGTGACCACAAGCGATGCCGGTTAAGATATAAATGCAGCATGATGAGCAGCGTAAAAATAATACCCGCCCATTCATGCACGATTTCACCGTGAAGGTGAAATCCCATCAATACCAACAGAAGTAACGTCATCAGCGCATCCTGCATGACCTGGAAAATATAAATTTTCTTCATGTCGATGGATTAACGCTGTGGCTGGACTTGTTTTACCCATTGCTCAACCTGCGCGGGTACGTCAGGAGCTGAAATATCGTTGCGCGAGATCGCGAGCGCACGAGTGACTAATTTGGCCTGTGGCTGCATGCGAGCAATTTCTCGCAGGGAGTCGGCTAACCTGCTGCCACCATGGGTGGTAAAGGGAACGACCGTTTTGCCTGCAAAGTCATTTTGCTCAAAGAGGCTGTATATCACCATTGGCATGGTATACCACCAGATGGGGTAGCCGACGTAAATGGTGTCGTAATCGCTCAGGTCAGGGAGCGGCGTTTTTAGCGAGGGTCTGGCTTTCGTTTGCTGTTCCTTTTCGGCAACGCGCAAAAGTGCATCATGCTGGCGAGGGTAGGGAGTGGCGGTTTCAATGCGAAACAGGTCGCCGTGAGTCTGCTTCTGAATAAGTTGCGCAATAAACTGCGTGCTGCCGGTCTCTGGCGTATTTTTTTGTAATACGCTGGCCCCGGAAAAACCATCCACGGCACCAGGTTTCATCTCCTCTGGTTGTGAAAAGTAGATAATCAGCGTGCGGGCGTGCGCGGATGAATCCTCTGATGCGAACGCGGGCTGCCCCAGAAGCCCCATGACCATCATCGCCAGAAACCCGCTAAATACCTTTTTCATTCTCACTGTTTCATTCCTTCAATCAGCCGTGGTGAGTATCAGCAGTGATTCTGGCGCAGATAGCCTGACATCAGACTGACGACTCTCTGACAATTTTGTCAGAAGTCTTTGCGCGCGGAGATCCCGATTTTGTCTCTGAAATCAGTCTCCCGGTTCGGATAGCGTCAGGCTGTTTAGCAAACGTCAGGCCAAAGGTATTGATACCGTTCTCGCTACGGGCAAAGACATCTCCCCGGTGCATAATGGCGACGGCACGGACAATCGACAGGCCCAGCCCATGATGGGTATCACTCCTGGCTCGGGAGGTGTCAACACGATAGAACCGTTCGAAAAGCCGGTGTAAGTGCTCTGGCGCTATTGGATCGCCAGGGTTAGAAACGTCTACACAAGCTTGATTGCCTTTTTCGCTTAAGCGCACCGTAACCGTGCTATTGGAAGGGGAATGCCTGGCGCTATTTTCCAGCAAATTAGCCAGTGAACGGTGAAACAGCCGCCTGTCGATATGCGCCGTGACGTCGCCCTCAACCTCCAGCGAAAGCTGTTTTTCAGCAAAAGAGGGTTCAACATATTCCGCTGTTTTCAGGGTTTCTTCTCGCAGGGACACCTGCGTAAGCTGGGAAGCATGTTCACCTGCGTGCGCATGAGACAGGAACAGCATGTCGTTAACTATCGACGTCATGCGTTCAAGCTCTTCCAGATTGGAACCCAATAACTCTTCCAGTTCATCTTGTGAACGTCGGCGTGATAGCCCGAGTTGCGTCTGACCGATCAGGTTAGTCAGCGGGGTACGAAGTTCATGCGCAACATCGGCATTAAAGCTCTCGAGCTGTCGCCAGGCGATTTCCTGACGCTCTAACACGCCGTTAAATGATGATGCCAGTTGCTGCAGTTCTTCGGGCAACGCGCGGGTATTCAGGCGCTGGCCATGGTCACCTGGTGCAAGGTGTTGTGCCTGCTGACTGAGCATGCCCACCGGACGCAGGCCAATCCGTGAAACAACGTATCCCAGTAAGGCGACAATCAGTACGCCCAGCGCGGCAATAATCAGCAGCGTCCGTGTGAACGCATCGAGTGTGCCCATATACGGCGTAGAGTCGATGGCAACCACATAGCGCAGCTCAGGCCTTTCACCGTTGGCGGGGATGGTTTTCACTAACAGGAACAGTGAGCATGCACCTTCCGATGCGCCGGGCACTTTATTAAATCCCTCCTGCAAAGAGGACCACTGAACGCTCACCGGTGGTATTCCCCCCATGCTAAAGCGCGGGTTATCGCTCACTATCCAGTAGCGAACGCGCTCACCTTCAGAATTGGTTAGCAGAGTAAATTTATTAGCCAACGTCGACCAGCCGTCAGCCGAGGTTCGTGCGGCGATCCACGGACTCATTAATGATTCCCGGAACAACAGTTCGTTGTGCATCTGCTTTTGCAAAGAGTCATGTAAGGAGCTTCTGAGCAAGATGCCGATAATGGACACAATCAGCAGCGCGGATAAGGCAAACATCAGCGCCAGGTGAACGGAGATGGAACGTTTAGGCATGCTGAGCCTCTTCATTTATTCCGACCGGACTTCGAGGACATACCCCATGCCACGAACGGTATGTAACAGTTTGACGTCGAATGGGGCATCCACTTTGGCTCGCAGACGTTTAATGGCGACTTCAACCACATTGGCATCGCTGTCAAAATTCATGTCCCATATCTGCTCAGCAATCATCATTTTTGACAGAATCTCCCCCTGATGCCGGGCCAGAAGACTTAACAGGGAAAACTCTTTTGCGGTCAACTCCAGTCGCGTTCCGGCGCGAAATACGCGGCGGGCCAGCAGGTCGAGATGCAGATCGTGAATTTGCAGTTGGGTGATGTCTGCGCCATCCGTGGAGCGGCGACGCACCAGAGCCTGAATGCGCGCCACCAGTTCAATCAGCGAAAAGGGTTTAGGGAGATAATCATCCGCGCCAAGCCGAAGCCCTTTGACGCGCTCGTCGACCGAACCGCGGGCCGAGAGCATCAGTACCGGCGTTTGTTTGACGGCCCGCACCCCCTCGAGTACCCGGTAGCCATCCATCCCCGGCAGCATCACATCAAGGATTATCGCGTCGTAGTCAAGCTCCAGCGCGTAATGAAGACCTTCAGCGCCATCTGCAGAGACATCTACCGTAAATCCCGATTCACTCAACGCACGGTTGAGATAGGTTGACGTTTTTTCTTCATCTTCGACTAGCAACAGGCGCATAACGGGATTTCCTCTTAACTGTTCAATCGGGTTATTCTGCCTCTTGATTGCCAACATAAAGCTGACGCTTACCTGACAGCATTGTCAGAAACATGAAGCCATCTCAGCCTGCTTGCTGACAAAAATGTTATTTACCTGTCACGATGCTGACAGGCCTCTCTCTCTAACCTGAGTCGGCACATTTAAATCCGCAAGCCTGAAACTCATCGGGAGAGACCATGAAATTCAATCTGTTAACTGCAATACTGCTCACGGCAATAACCGGGGCCACCTCAGTCAATGCGGCTGATTACAAAAAAAATCCATTCACCCTGGCCTATGACGGTGCCATCACTGATAACGTCAAAGGCAAGGTCAACATTCATCCGGTGAAGTACGATCTGCATGGCATTCAGATAGCTGCGAATGTCTATACCCCTGCTAACTACGATCCCGCCAAAAAATACCCTGCCGTGGTGGTTGCACATCCGAATGGCGGCGTAAAAGAGCAGGTCGCAGGTTTGTATGCCCAGCGTCTCGCCGAACAGGGCTACATCACGATTACTGCCGACGCGGCTTATCAGGGCGCGAGCGGTGGGATGCCTCGCAGCGTGGATAAACCCGCTAATCGTATCGAGGATATCCACGGCATGGCTGACTACATCAGCCAGTATCCGGGAGTGGATACTTCCCGCCTCGGTCTGCTGGGTGTTTGCGGAGGTGGCGGTTATTCACTTGTTGCGGCCGAAACGGATCAACGGTTTAAATCGATTGCAACCATCAGCATGTTTAATTCAGGCCTGGTGCGCCGCAACGGTTTTCAGGACTCACAGTTGGATACTATTCAGCAGCGTCTTCAGCAGGCTTCTGACGCACGTGCTCAGGAAGCTTCCGGAGGCGAAGTCCTGTACTCCGGTGATGCCAATCTGACTGATGAACAGATCGCTAAGTTACCTTTTGCCTTATATCGACAGGGCTATGAGTACTACTGGAAAACTCACGCGCACCCGAACTCTACGTTTAAATACACGACAAGCAGCCTGTTAGATTTGATGAGTTTTGACGTTACGGACCATATCAATCTCATCAATAAACCGCTGCTGATGATTGCTGGCACAAAAGCGGATACGCTCTATATGACGGAAGATGCGTTTGCGAAAGCCACCGGTACAAAAGACAAAGAACTCTTCCTGATCGATGGCGCTACCCATATCGAGACGTATTGGGTTCCTGAGTACGTCGACAAGGCTTTGCAAAAGCTGGACGTCTTCTTCGATAAGAGTATTTAACCCCTATCAGACGATACCTTTGGCCAGCCACTCAGGCTGGTCATATCAGGACATAATGAGTGTGTCCGCATGTGACCAAGACTAACGAAGTCGGGAGGAAAGATAATTACGCACATTAAATAGCCGCTATGAATGAAATTCATAAAACGGCAGCGACATCTGAGGATTATTTTTTGCCTGTAAGGTTTTACTTCGTGGTCCAGGCCAACTTTAGGTTTAGCATTACCGCATTGAATTCCGGTGAGCATAACGAGCTCTTGTTTGTACTGTCTCGTTACGAGATGGATTTACACTCTATGAAATGAAAAAATCCACGCAATTGCGTGGATTTTGTAGACTTTTTCAATATTCATGAGATTTGATGAAACCTCATGAGACGAGAAGTTTTGTTTAGACGTTGAACAAAAATTAATGTCTCAATATCTTGTTTTTATTGTTAATATATTTTAATTTCTTTAGTTATACTCACTTTTGTACTCATCTTTGACTTTGTTTGCCACGCGAATGGACGGATGAAGTGTGTTGTCGTTTGCCACCACAGAACTATATCTGGCGATCTGCGACGGATACACAGTGCAAAGCAAACCTGAATTTTGCTAGTGTAGCGGGTTTGTAAATCCCATACTCATTAGTTCAGACGTGCCAGCGCCAGCTCTTTTTTGCCAGTATGTCCTACAGCATGGTTTTGTCGAAGCTCAGTCGGCAACCAGTCGCATCTGTTCCAATTCTAAGGGGAAATCCCATCATATTCTTGCGTCACGTATGAAATGTGGAATCGGAGGTACTCAGCTTACGACAAACTTCCGGCACAGATGTACCCAACTCGTCCAACTTCAGGGCAAAGATAATCTGTTTGTCGGTAAATCGTAACATTTTCATCGGTATAACCTCCGCTTAGGGGAGTGAATATCATGCCGGAGTCCGGTTTTTGAATGGCACAGAATGTCGGGGTAGGGTGAAAAAATCAAACATGCTGATGTAAGATTTGTTGTGCTAATGTATAATCTTTCCTCATGATTTTATGGATAAATTGATAATCCATTGAGAGTTTTTGCACAGTTATAAAAGAATTTTGGCATGGGTATATGAACAGTATTTTCGAAAGAGACAATGATAATATCCGAGTACTTTCACTATTCTCCGGTTGTGGTGGTATGGATTTTGGGATTACCTCAGCCGGTGGAGACATCGTCTTTGCCAACGATGTCGTAGAGAATGCCTGTAAAACATTAGGAAATTATTTCCCCGATACTGATGTCAGACATAGCGATATCTCTCAAATTCAGTCTTTTCCAGATGTTGATATTGTTGTTGGTGGCTATCCTTGCCAGTCATTTTCAATGGCAGGTAACAGAAAACCAAACAATGACGACAGAACAAATCTTTATAAACACTTTCTACGGGTATTAGAGACCGTTCGGCCTAAGTATTTTGTTGCTGAGAATGTTTCTGGCTTGAAACATTTGGGAGCCGGTAGTTTTCTGGAACAACAGCTCACAGCATACAAAGCTGCCGGATACCAGGTCAGCTATCATATGGTAAACGCAAGGGCTTATGGCGTACCTCAGTCACGCAAGCGTTTGTTTATCATTGGTGTCAGAAACGATCTGGGGCAATACTTTGAATTTCCTGCTGAAACACATGGCAAAGCGACAAAAAAGAATCCTCATTTAAAACCCTATGTTTCGCATGGTGAGGCTATTAGGGATTTACCACTATGGCCTGAAGGTGAGTTTTACGAACGACCACATGATCCTGAAGGGCATTTCTCATGGTATTTCATGTCCCGAAATCGTAAAGCTCTATGGGACAGCCCTGCTTACACCGTCGTAGCTAACTGGCGTCATGTGACATTACATCCTGCCAGCCCGGTGATGAAGTTAACATGGTCAAACCTGGAGGATGGCTGGAAGCAGCGCTGGGACTTTTCTGATGAATATGAGCATCTAATTGTTGATACTTCTCGTCCCAAACTGGAACAGGCAAGGCGGTTATCATGGCGGGAATGTGCACGAATACAAACTTTTCCACAGGGTTTTGAGCCTGTAGGAGACGTCGAGTCAAAATTTACCCAAATTGGTAATGCTGTTCCTCCACTGCTGGCTGAGGTACTTTTTCGGCATTTATTTTCTGGTACTGGTTTGAAAATGATGACAGCGAACGGTAATTAGGCGGTGAGTATGGATGATTCTTTCCCGGTTACTTTAGAAGAATGGAATGCTGAACTAGTAAAGATCGTCTTTCTTGAGTCTTCGCATACGGGCTCGACTTTAAGCCGAATTGATACTACGGGCCGCATTTTTGAGCAACTTGCAGGTCCACGTAGCAAAGAGGATGCTAAGCGAAGTTTCCTGATTTCGTTTGGAAAAAAAGCGTCTAAAATCCAGGATGCTCTCAGAGATGAGTCGCGATTAGACATTTTAGCGCAAATAAAAGGATACCCTACTTATTTTGCCGTTTTATATTTAACATTACTTGCTGCCAGTGCTGATGATGAAACACATGACGAAGGGGATTTTCGGGTTCGATTTTCTGTGCTGCTTGGCTTTGATAAAAATAAAAAATTTGTTTTTACTGAATTACCCAACTTATGGGAAAGGTTAGAAAGATGGAGTAGTAAAAGACAAAACTGTACCCGTTTAATCTTGCCAAGGCCATCAAAGCATGAAAGATTGATTGGGTATTCCAAGAGAATTGCTTTTCCCTGCTACAAAGATGAGGTCTTTTTACGGAATATTCTCATCGATAATAAACTAGATAACTATTCAACTTTTGAATCAGTTAATAAGGTAGTACATCAATATATATCTTATTTTAGCGAGGTTTTTAACCAAGAGTTTATTGAGTTCAGAACATTACTTTCAAAGGCTGCCATGCAGCAGGCTTATGACTCTCCTTTTTGGGGCGCTGTTCGTGATATCACTGTACATACGGAGAGAGAACAACTCAAAGAGAATGGTAAGTATTGTATTCACATGGAGTTTAATGATTCAGGTAATCCGGAGATTTATCTTCTTATGGATGACGCTGCTGCTACAGCCTCAGAAATCCAGCATTATTACTCCTTGCCTAATGAAATAGAGAACTATAATAATATATATTACGAACGAGACATAGGCACCACATTAAATTCCTTGGATTTATTATTAAAAAAACGGAAGGGTTATTTCTATAAATCACGAGTGGGAGTCGCATTGCGGTCTGGGTGTTTACCGCTTTTTCGTGATGATTTTTGTCATATTAGTTCAGAAGGAGAATATTATGAAGATTCTCCAACCTATTTAATACTTCATCATACATATGCAGACAGTGTTTTCACTGTCTTGAAGAAGGTTGGCGAAAGAGTACAACGTCGGGATATTAAATCTACCAAATGGTCGATAGTTTCTTCCGATAAAGTTGGCAGGCAAACGCTGGATAAGATTGCCCGTTTGTTACCAGAAGAAGCCAGTCGTTTTCTAATACAGGGATGGCAGCCTGCTCGACCTCGTATGTCAGGTGCAGCGCGATTTGGACAGGCTATACTGCTTAACCCTGCCAGTACACCGATAATTCATATGCCTGAAGTACTAAGAGGATGCTATGTCATCAGCAATAAAGACGGAGAAGAATTAACTCATGGCTCGCTATCTCAGGGAGCTGAAGGATTATTCATTCCACCAGAGGAGTTGATGGAAATATCTGGTCAGGCATTTTGTCGCTACGAACTTACGTTAGCGCATTCAGATATCCCAGTAAATTTTGATGTGCACGTGTTAGATCATGCGCCTTACGCCACTTATTGTAAAATTTCAGAGCCACATGATTGGCTGACTGATGGACCATCGGGAGTATTAATGGCGTTAGGGGATACGGCAGTGATCCCCCCACTGAAACGCGAAGAAATAACGCCATTGAGTGGTGCTCAGATGTTATGGCAGTATGAAAATGGCTTTCCTGTAACATGTCAATATACTGAATTACATAATATACCCGCAGCATTTGACTGGATCGCTGAAGCGCTGGCCTTGCGTTTTCAACGCCGTAGCACATTGCCTTTTGGTGAATTAAAAAAACATATTGAACCGGTATCACAGGTAACGAGGATACCCGAATGGCAATTGCGTCGCATGCTCTTTGCCGCTGGCTGGCTTTGTGTAGTACAACGACGTCATGCGCCATATTCGTTAGTCTCATTGGCTGAAAGAACCATTTCCGTTGATGTCACTGAGCAGGGAATTGTTGCCCGAATTCTGGGGATGTTTACAAGAAGTGAACGTAATCTTCTACAAGAAGCACTTAATAACGGTGAGCGAATAGGGCGTCGGTTAGTTGAGGATAACGGCTGTTCAATGGGTTGTATTGAATTGCATCTGTCAGCCAGAGAGCGTGTCCATGCTTTCATTGAACAGTTTGGGTTACGTTTGGTTAATCACGACGATTTCCCCGTAAATGCTTTGAGCGGAGTATTGCTACCGATGTCTCAAATGCAGTTTACCCCGGCTTTACCCCCGGATCTCCATGTGTCGCTATGGCAAGCTGAAAAATACCAATGGTCAGAAGAACAGCGGATTACTCAAACGGCAAATAATCTATTGATACGGTGTCAGGAAAAACAGCGTTATCGTTATTTTATTAGGCAGAATGCTGGATACTGGCAAACCGATAGCTTCTCCTGGGCCTTAATGGCTCAGATGATATGTTCAGGAGAAACGGTTGGTGTGCAAAAAGGCGATAGTGGCTGGTGCTGGTCAACGAAAATTATTGCGTTACCGCCCTCCGTTTTACAGTGGTGGATCCATGTTGCCCATGGATGCTTGTCGATAACAGATAACGGTGGTTACTTATTTGCAGGGGGGAAAGTTCCACTCTGGGACAATGTAATGACCTTCCCCTCCTGTCAACGAGCGTTGGCACGACGGAACAGAGCGCTGACAACACGCAAGTTGCGCAGAACCTTACAGTAATTTTACAGAATCAGGTGGTAAGGAGAACGTTTAAGATGGCTAAAAAGAAAAATATTATCAGCGACCGGCTGGGCCAAATGTACTACTTCGGTACAGAATCTCATGAATTGATCAGATGCTTGCAAGAGTGCAAGCAAAGACTCACCAGAAATGGCGCTAAAGCGGATAATTTACCGAAAGGACCGGAGAAAAGGTTACATTTTCTCCGTACGTTACCACCTAAGGCCAAACCTGTTGTGTCTGATTGGCTTCGTGAAAATTTAACGTTTTCTGAACAAAATGACCCACAAATTGTTCTTAGAGATCTGTTAGAAGCAGAAAGTAATGCAGAAGATATTGAACTCTGTAAACCGTTATGGCGCACCATTCTGGGATTCTATATCTCTTCTGACTGCCCTGAAATTATAACGAAATTCCTGAATGGTGAAGAAATTGATTTACCCCAACATGGTGTTTCTGACTCCTTGACAATTAATTTCACTGACGAAGACATTGAACAATGTGCCTTAATTAGTCAGGGTAAAGAAATTTCTATGCCAGAGCGCACTATTCCACTGTTTGTTGGGGGATTGGTTGACGCTCTTAGGGGAACGCGTACAGCCGATAATCGATGGCGGACAAAGCTATCAGAACATTCTTTACCGCTGGCGCGAAAATTGGGTGAACTTATCGATCAGTTTGAAGCCAGTCACGACCTTAAAAAAATGGATGGTACCAGTGTAATACAGGCTCCTCCCGTTGTTTCCAAAGAAATCGACAGTTCGATGGACGAAGTTATGTTCATTGGAAAAGTGTTAGCGTTAACCGCGTCCGGCGCTTTTTTTGTTACGCCGATTAGTCTGTTAATTAATGGCAACCTACGAGACCTCCCGGAGGAACTGGTAAAAGATCTTTTCCCTCATGGTGGTGAAGCCATTGGTTTTGAGAATCATTTCAGCAAAAAATTTACTCGGGGTGAAATTGCAATATGGAAAGCCCGATATCAGCCGTCTGATAAACCCGCGCAGTATGTCATTACTGACTACCTGTCGCGCGTTTATCCTGTCGTCGCGCTGCCTCATGCCTCTGATGAACCTGATACTGTCAGAGAGTGGTTACTCACCAGCTACCAACCGCAAAACGATACGTCGGTCATTTTTCAGCTAAGTGATGGAGTATCCCTGAGATTACCGGGTGACTTGTCTGATCCTAAAAAATATGACTTTGATATGCCGCTGGAGAGTTATCGTCAGGTTCCTCAGACATTACTTGGTTCTCATGCCCTCACGGTGATCACTGAACTCCCTCAGGTAAGTGAAAAGTATGATTGTGCTGAAGCTACTACGTGGATCAAACGCCTGCTTAAACGAACTGATTCAGCAAAAGACTTCCCTCAATTCAGTAAAGGGCAGCTACAAAACTTAACCCATTTTATTGCTGAACATGAATCTGATAATGAGGCATCCTATCTTCGTGCAGTATCTCATCTGGAACAGATAGCAGATACAAGATCCTTTCTTAATGATACGACTCAACAGTTACTGGCTTTACCTGAGGTTGAGGCGCAAATTAATATTGAGAAACAGGAAATACTGACTCGTTACGAAGACGAACAGTATCAGATTAAACAATCAATAATGGTATTATCTGAAAAGAAAATACAGCTTGAAAATGTAATAGCCGATCAGAAGAAAAAACTGAAAAAAGAGACCGATCGAATTAATAAAGCACTACGTCAGCAAGAAAATGAGCTGGAACAACGGATTAAAAAGACCTTCGAAGCCGCATCTCAAGCGGGAGTGGAAACGCTAGCCCAGACAGCGCTACTGCGGGCGATTATCAAAAATGAAACAGCGCAGGAACAACCTGTCCAACAACGGATAACACCAGAACCTGTAGCCGAATCAGTAAATTCTAATTTCCCATTAGCAGAGGTGAGCATCCTGACTCGCAAGCATCAACTATCATTGGCTATCGAAAAACAGGCACAGGCAACGGGACTAAGTGAATCTTTATTATCCAGCCTGATTGCCACTGCGAGTATTACACCCGCGATCGGATTGATGGGAAAACAGACAAAACAGACTATCGCTTCATTAGCGAACCTTTTAGCTGGTAATGTTTGGGGGGAAGTATCGGTACATAGCGATCATTTTAGCTTCAGCGATTTAATGAACTCCCCCACGCTGATCCGCTTATCCGGCGATACTCATACCATGACACTGGGCGATTTTTTGACCCAACAACAAGAGGCAGGGCTGGCGAGCATTATTGAATTGCGTGGTTTTAACCGTACTCCGCCAGAAACGCTGCTCCCCGAACTCCACGAGTGTTTATTCAGAACTCCCCATTCTGCCGCATGCAGTTGGACGGATCGGCGACAGGCTTTGCGACATTTGCCCATCCGGCACCCAATACTTTTTTTACTCACATTCACCACCGGGAAAAGCACGTTTCCATTACAGGCTCCTCTTGCTTACCAGTTACCTCTGTTTCTGGCAGAGAATATATGGTCGGATGAACGGCCATTTGAGCAAAATACTGACATCACGCCTTCTCGTATTGCCCCAGAACTATGGCAGACAATCTATGTGGACAACCACCAGCCAGAACACCCGGCTTGTGCGCCATGGGAAGCACTAAAAGCAGCGCTACTCTCTTTACTTCCTGATGAACAAGCGCAAGCCGTTGCCCGTCTGGCTTACGGTCTCGGTCGTAGTACAACACAAGATATTGCGACCACGATTGACATTCTTGCACCGGAATTAGGGCCATATGTTCAGGAAATGACTAGCGGTGAATCGGCAAGCGTACTTGAGCACCTTTTCCAGTTATAAGCAAAGGAATAATAATGAATAATCCACTGGAAACATTTGAATCAATAAGAGATTTTTATATTTCATACCTTGAAACAGCCTTCCGTATTGATTCATCAGACATACAGTCTGAACGGCGAGCGTTACTGGAACAGCAAGGGACATTATGTGCCGATCTATTTCTTGAACCGATGCCCCGATATCAGCATTATGGCTTAACTATCAGCGAATTACGAAATGATGCTTATGGCCAGACATGGTTGCCAGGGTTTAATGCGCAACAAAGGGCGGCATTCATCGACCTCTGTTTAGGTGGACTTCTGCCCCACAATAAAACGGATTCAACTAAGGGACGTTTTAATCTTTATACCCATCAACTGGACATGCTGAAAAGAGGGGTACAGCCAGGGAAACCGGGTATTGTCACCTCCGGGACCGGTTCCGGTAAAACCGAATCATTTTTACTGCCTGTTCTGGCACAGATCGCAAAAGAAGCTACCGGCTGGCCGCAAAGCCCGGTGTTGAAGTGCTGGCAACCGTGGTGGCATAAGGTAGCGGATAAACAGCCCAGCTTCATGCGCGAGCATGAAGCCGCTGCTCGTCCGAAAGCGGTACGCGCGCTGATCCTCTACCCGATGAATGCCTTGGTAGAGGATCAACTGGTACGTATGCGACGGGCGCTGGATTCCAGCGAAGCTCATGATGTCATGGATACGCATTTCGGCGGCAACCGGATCTTCTTTGGCCGTTATACCAGCGCAACTAAAGTAACTGGCTGGCTTAAACATCCCCGACTCAGTGAAGAAAAAAATGAGAAAAAGCGCGTGGCTAAAAAAATCACTGAGCTGCGTGAATATATGCAATTAACGGAAGAGACCCATCAGGAGGCGGTACGACAAGCGCAGCAGGACAAGGATAACGAATTATCGTTTAATTTCCCCCGAACCGCTGGCGGAGAGGTTCTCAGCCGCTGGGAAATGCAAAAGACACCGCCCGATATTCTGATCACCAACACCAGCATGCTCTCAACGATGCTGGTTCGCGAGGTGGACGATCCTATTTTTGAGCAAACCCGACAGTGGATTGAGCGCGATCCTGATGCCTATTTTTATCTTATTCTTGACGAACTTCATCTACAGCGAGGAACCGCTGGTACTGAAGTCAGCTACTTGCTTAAACATTTGATCAACCGGCTGGGGCTGGATCAGGAAAAACACCGACACAAATTGCGCATTCTGGCCTCCAGCGCCTCTTTACCCGTTGAAGGTGCTGAAGGTGATCAAAGCGTCGAATATTTATGGGGGATGTTCGGTCAGCGGGGATTACCCGCAGGTGCCTCTTCCAGCGACTGGAGAGAATGTATTATTAAAGGTGACACCCTTCCCCCGGGCAATATGTCTCTTTTCCAGGGGGATCTGGAGGCGTTTTATCACGCAGTGCTTCAGTTACAGCAAGCACCACTTACCTCATTACAACACTGGCAGAATGTCGCCCGCAGCATGGAAATGACAGCCAGTGAAGCCTCTACAGAACAACTAGCGCAACGTGTCGTTTTACAGGCGGGCAACCTGCTTGAAAGTGGCTGCTATACGGACGATCATTCTCCGAGAGCTACGTCAATCAAAATGCTTAGTTCACGCCTTTTTAACGCCCAACCCCATAGTGACAAAGCGCTCCAGGCATTAATCTGGTTACGTTCGACTGAGGGAGATTGGCCGCAATGGTTTTCACATGCCTTTCCTGATGATATCGGTGCGCCACGTTTCCGCGCTCATGCTTTTTTGCGCGCTCTTGAGGGGTTATATGTCGCGCCATTGCCCATCCCTAGCGCTGCATCTGCGCAAGAAATTAATCAAAGATATTTTGGCGATCTTACCGTGGAGTCCGGCTTACGTTACGGCAAAGATAAAAAATCGCGGCGTGTCGAATTACTCTATTGTGAATGTTGCGGTAATCTCTTTTGGGGGGGTAAACCTTCGGTCTTTTCCGGTTCAGAAAGTCGAATTGAACTTTTACCCAACGACCCTGATACGGAACAACTGCCCGAACACGCAAAATCAGTCATGGTAGAACGCCGATCTGCTGAAGAATACGCGCTATTTATGCCTGTTGTCGAACGTTTCTGGCCGAAAGGAAATGAGGAGCTAAACAGCGATAATGACAATACTTTTGGTACTTGGGTAAAAGCCAGCTACGATCCATTTACCGCCACTATTCAACACCCAGTATCGCTCTTAAAACCGCTACCGGAAAACCATATAGCGGGCTGGTTCTATTACGTCAAACCCGGTGAATTTGCCTCCTCGGAAAGAGGCCAGTCATCCAGCCAGTCACCGGGAACGGCGCTACCTTTTCAGTGTCCGGCGTGTGGTACGTCCTATAAATACGGCAAAGGTAAGCTCTCCCCAATCCGTAGCTTTCGCGTCGGTTTTTCGAAAACGACACAACTACTGGCCAGCTCGCTAATGGCGGAACTACAGCGATCGGGTAACCGTGAGCAACTGGTAACGTTTTCAGACAGTCGTCAAGATGCCGCAAGGGCGGCGCTCGATCTGGAATCGGGTCACCATGACGACGTCAGACGAGAAATTGTTGTCCATTCGCTACAGACTATTGCGGCTGATAAACCGTCCCATAACCAACTAAAAATACGCCAGGCAGAGATAGAGAACCGGAACAAAACACTAGTTAACCTCAGCGTAAGGTCGGATGAGGAAGAGGATGAATTGGATCAACTTGCTGATGAACGAAAGAAAATCAGAGGGTTATTATCAAAGCCTGAATCTGACAGCATACCTCTGCGTGAAATCCTCGAACCTGAATCACCGGATGCAGGTCAACCGCTTGGCCCGCTGTTAAGGGCGCAGGTAGATGCAGGTATTCACCCTTCCGATCGTACTGGCATCGCGCCTGTTCCCGATCCAGAAAAACATGAAGAAGGCACGCTGACCTTTGCATGGCAACAACTCTTTGAAAAGAACACGCAGGGGGAGTGGTGCTGGAAGGCGCTTCCATCCTATGAAGACAACCTGCTTGTGGCACGACAGGAGATTTCACGCGATCTGAAACGGCTGGTGGGGGAAAGCGTATTCAGTAAAACCTACTTCGCGCTGGAAGAGTCCGGTTGGGGTTATCCCTGCCTTCCCATTACCGGAAACGACTCACGGGAACATCTCGCGATTTATGACGCAATGTTTCGTGTGTTGGCGGACGCATACCGGGTTACCCCTTCACAATATACAAAGACAGAAACTCCATGGAGTTCAGCGCGTGATGTCAATCGTAGAAACCGCCTGTACCGTTTTACACAGGAGATATGCCAGTGTTCAGGAGGCGAGCCTTTATCTTTAATTGATAGTTTTCTCCGGCGACTAGAGCTGGCGGGTCATCAGGGCGGTATTATTGATATTGGTAAAATGCATTTTCGCCTGGCGGAACCTACAGATCGCGTCTGGCGCTGCTCCCGCTGTGGGCGTATACACATGCACACCGGCGCGGGAATCTGTACTCGCTGCTACTCTCCTTTACCAGAAACGCCGTGCAGTGAGGCAAAAACGCTCCAGATGCAACACTATCTCGGCAAACGTCTCTCACATTCTTCTGGTACTCACAGGATGCGCTCAGAGGAACTGACTGGAATGACCGAAAATCCGGCGGCAAGGCTACGCCGGTTTAAAGGTATTCTGATTGCCGACGACGATGATATTTTACCGGAAGGAATGAAAGATTTTGCGCCCGATAGAGACCTTGACCGGGCAGCTCGCGTGGTCGATGTGCTTTCCGTAACCACCACCATGGAAGTGGGCGTTGATATCGGTGATTTACGCGCGGTCTTTCAGGCCAACATGCCACCACAGCGCTTTAATTATCAACAGCGTGTCGGACGTGCCGGACGACGTGGACAGGCGTTTTCATTCGTCTTAACCGCGTGTCGCAGCAAGAGCCACGATCTGTTCTACTTCCGCCACCCGGAAAAAATTACTGGCGATCTCCCTCCGCCACCGTTTCTGACCACAAAGCTGGAAATGATCTGCCAGAGACTGGTACGAAAAATCTGGCTGGTGTCGGCATTCAAATGGTTAAGGCAGCAAACGGAAAAAGCCGATCACCCATGGCCGGTTGACGACTACGCACACGTCCCTGATAACCATGGTGAGTTTTTCCCGGTGCACTGGCTGAAAGAAAACCAAACGGACTGGCTGCCAAAAATCCGGCAGGCTATCGAAGCAACCATCCTGGCGCGCGATGAATTTGCCCGGACCAGCACACAGCAAAACCCCCATTTGTCCCAGAAAATTATTCAGCCTTTGACGCCGGAACAGCTGATTCAGGATATCAACGCCGTACTGAACGACAGCGCGATGGAGGCGAAAGGACTGGCAGAAGCATTGGCGGAACACGGTAAATTCCCAATGTATGGCATGCCGACCCGATCACGCCTTTTGCTGACAAGGCCAGTCAGCACAGGTGAAAAAGAAATCGAATTCGCCAGCATGGACCGCGATCTGGATATTGCGATACAGGAATTTGCCCCCGGAAAAATTCTGGTTCAGGATAAACGACGCTACTTTACAGCAGGTTATAGTGGACTGCTTAAACAGAGCAGAAAAAATCCACGATCATTTTATTCAAATGCCTGCGAACCGGGTGAACTCAGAACAATGACCGCCTGTCCGGTGTGCAACATCTGGGCTCCGGCAAACTCTCTGGCCACCGAATGTACTATCTGCGGTGCCGTTATGGATAAGGCAGAGCGCTATCAATGCTATGTTCCTTATGGATTTATCACCACGCTGGAGCCAAAATCGGCCAAAGAGGATTTTGATCAGATCCTGACCACGGCCAGTCGTGTATCAATTGCAGAAGCCTACACTTTTTCTGCCACGCCAGAGCCTGACGTTAATGTGGCGATACAGCTTCAGCCGCAGACATGTCTGCACCGCCTGAATCGGGGAATTTATACCGATAAAACATGGCGTGGTTTCAGCGCAACACAGGGGAGCCTAACGGTCCCTTTCAGAAAGCAGGGGACCTACCAGCCGCTTTGGGCTAACCGGGTTTGGATGGATAGTCAAATTATTGAGGGCGACCTGTTAGTTAAAAAACGCTTTAACGATCGGGGAGAAACCCGAAACACATTTTATCTTGCCGCGCCTAAAGTGACTGATCTACTTGCGCTGATGGTTGCCCAAACCCCGCTGGGTCTCCGGCTACAGTATTCCACTCTAACTCCGGCATTCAGAGCTGCTGCGCTCTCGGCGTCTTTTATCATTGTTAACTATGCATCAAAAGAGCTATTGGATATTGATCCTGAAGAAATTGAAATTCTGGAACCCCGCGTTCAAATGCTGAAAAACGGTAAGTCGGTACCAGTTCTGCAAATGGCCGATCGTCTGGTTAATGGTTCAGGGTTATGTGAACGGCTGCAGCAGAAGGACGCATCCGGTTCTCTCATTATACTTGAGGTCATGAAGAAGATTTTAAATAACAAAACGGCTTACCCGCTGGCTGAGTTCCTGCAATCCGATCATCGCGAACGATGCTTTCAAGGATGTTATCACTGCCTGCACCGATACGGAAACCAGCCGTATCACGGGTTGCTGGACTGGCGTCTGGGACTGGATGTTATTCAACTTCTTCTGGATCAAACCTATAACGCCGGGCTGAACGGTGATTTTACATCTCCGGGCGTGTCTGACTGGCCGGAAAATGCCCTACGATTAGCTAAAGAGGCCGCTTCGCTATACAGCGACAGTGACGTAAAAGTAATGGGGAATATACCCGTGATTCGCACCGGTGACGGGCGGTGGGCCGCCGTACTACATCCATTCTGGGATCCCGATGCTGCATTTGCTGCAAACCCCGAACTTGAGGCATTTTCATATGAGGTGGACGTAGACGCGACGAATACTTTTGCGTTGTCCCGCCGCATGGGGACTGAAATGGCGAAATTACGGACTCAGGCGTCCTCATCTCAGGAGTGTTAATGCAATGAATGAAATGACGCTATCGCGTACTCGTCCGGTGCTTCCTTCCTTGTTGGGTTATTTCGCCGTTTGCCCGGCGAAATACCTGCTGGAAAGTGAAGCTCATTCTTACGCTCGTTTACCGCTGCACCCGGGAGTGATTCTGGGCCAGGTAATACATCAACGGGTCAATTCAGTGATACGCAGGGAGGCCGCTTTTGGGAATTATACCCTCAGGCAACTGGAAAATGATTTTTCGATCGAGCTGACAGCCAATAGACGTGCCGGGCCGGTAGCAAACTGGATATATGACCGTCAAGGCGTTGCCGGGCTGGTATCACGCCAAATGCTTGTTACCCAGATCCGCTACGTCAGATCGCTTATGCCACCTGTTTTCGTAAAAGGGGGCCCTGCACACGAAAAAACATTACCCGTTGGCCGGGAGGTTATGCTGACCAGCAATGTTTTCGATATGCATGGGCGGGCCGACCTCATATATCAGGAGCGACCCGATCGGTTAAACGTAGTTGATTTGAAAACCGGAAAGGTAACAGACGAACTAAACCAGCCGAAAGAAACTAACCTGTTACAGATTGCGGCCTATGGCATAATGGTAAGAGAGCGAGCACCTGATATGAACATTGGGTTAGTTCTGACGGGGAGCCGTGATAGTTGGGAAGGGGTACTGAATACAGACCTGATTGAACGGGTCACTACGATTATCAAAAATATTAATCGACTTTTGCCACGGAATATCCCACTTTCAGTATATGAGTTGGCTTGTCCAGGCACGTACTGCTCCCATTGTTCCTGCCGTTGCTCGTGCCCTGCCTGGACAGAAAAGCTACGCAAGCAGATGCAACTGTCTCTTTCTGATCATCAGCATGGCGGAATCGATATTAGTGGAAAATTACTTGATGCGGAAAGTGACGATCATCTTCTTACGCTGAAGATCCTGCTACCCGATAATTCAGTTGTTAAGGTCTTTCGTGTGCCTTCCAGCACCATCCCAGATCCAACGGAAATAATAGGAAAACAAATTGCATTGTACGGATTAAACACCTTCAGTGAGACACCAATAGAGTATTTTCCCCGCAACTTCTACGTCATCAATATGCAGGATACAAGAAGATCGGCGTTTCAGTTTCACTGGCAGAGTGAAGGAGAGAATTAGACCTGGGGAAAACGCTTACCTTAAACAACGCTCGATGGTCTTACCCGTAATATATTGACGCTCAGCCAGCGGTGATTACTCATGACAAAACCAGCATCGACCAGCAAAATGACCCATAAGCAGTACATACCCTAATTCCTCGATGAAGCCCTGAAACTGGCTGAGCGTATTGGTATCGCTGCCGCTGCCCGTGAGCTCAGCCTGTGACCTGCTCCCTTTTGATTAATACATGCGATTCTTTTTAATGTCTGCATATGGCACGGAGCGCACATATAGAGTCAATTAAGTTAGCGCGTCGGAACAACGGCGGCGGTCATTGATTTGTCACAGTCCCTAACATTACTAATGTGTAGCATGAATGTCTTCGGCTGTTGTGCCAATCTGAATCAATCCCATCCACCGGTCAAATTCTAAAAAAAATCCTCTTCTTGTCGACTGGCATCCTTTGCCGTTTAACTATCATAAACCATACACATTTATATAAAATTGTCCCTTGCCATCCTCTGTTTTCTGTATCCGATACGAAATTGGCAACGAGTCTTTCATGTTTGGTTTGGCGAAAGTTAGATCAGCAGCACACTGATAAACTTCAAGACCTGGCTCATGACTTAAAGTCCTGACATTATCGACAGAAATTCGGACATCCTTATCCAACGTCATTCCTTTCTCTATCGTTTTCCTCGCTATATCAACGACCAGATTCTTGGCATCATCACTGTTGCATTTGGGCGTCTTATCACCGCAACCGACCATTAAACCCGCTGCAATCAACACCAGAAGCATGTTTACTTTCATTTATTGTTTTCCTTCAATTCAAAGTTGTTGTCTTGTTATTTTTTGTTGTATTGGCCATCCATTAAACCCGACGCAGAAGCACCGCAGTATCCTTCACAACTACGCGTCATAACGCCGGCTTTCCCATTATTCATTTCACTGAACACTGCAACACACTGGCTGGAACTATCATTCCAAACCCAACGGTGCTTCTGATTCTCGCCAGCAGCTATTTGTTGTGCTGTCCCCTCCATATTGCAGGTCCCTGAGCCATCCCTGACTGATGCACTTATACTGAACTCCGCATTACTATTACTTGGTTTCAAGGCTAAAACAGCGCCGGGTTTGGAGTACTGAGCAGCGATTGTCGGAAGGGCAACGCCTGCCAGTAATAACGCAACAAATGTTCTTTCCATCATTAAATTCCTTGTTAGTTGATACGAATGTTTTTGGTGATTTTCCCTAGTGCCAGAGGTCTGCGTTTTTCCACAAAGAAATACACAACGTTGAAAGCTGATTTACGGTGATTCCCCCGACCCAGAGAGGGCCAGTTACGGAAAGATTCGATCTGTTCTTCTGAATAGGGCGTGTCAGAGAAGTCAAACAGCACAAGCAAGGCTTTGCCGTCATGCTTCATCAATTTCTTAACTTCTGTACTGTTGACGGTCGCGGAGACATTGGAACGTGCCGCAGTTGGTTTACGTACTGCAAACTCAACGGCTACATCATCAATCACAAAGTCAATATAGCCATGACCTGAGACGCTGCCAGGTAGCTTGCTTTTGACTTCCGGTGAGACATTATCTGCAAACCAACCGAGTAGATAGCAGCGCACTAATGGCAGTAATTCCCGCTCGCTACATTCATTCAGACGCAGTGTTTTGACAAATTCTCGCCGGTAAAGAGAGCTGAAAAAGTACTCAAAGCAATCCGTTATCTCAGTAATGGTGGTTGCCACAATGTTCTCCTTTTTGTCCACCTTTGCTCTGCTGCTCAACAGATGGGGCTTTCAATCCAGTCTGGTTGATCGGTTGTAGTTGCTTTTGTCCATAAAGGACGTAAACATAAATTTTATGTCCATTAGTGATGTTCATGCAAGAGTAAAAAAGCCCCAGAATTCCTCTTATGGACGTTCTGGAGATAAAATGATGGTTAAACTGATGGCAGATTCAGCTGATAAGCTGGTAGGACAGCGTATTCAGGCCAGACGTAAAGAAGCAGGGCTAACCGCTGCCGATCTTGCAGAGACTATCGATATCTCTCAACAACAACTTTCCCGCTATGAACGCGGAACGAATAAGATCAATATTGCTCATTTAGTCAAAATTGCTGTTGCTTTAAAAACTCCAATCAGTTGGTTCTTTATTGATTGTATGGAGGATTTAAATGTTTCTGATATCCCGATTAACTACGCCACTGGGCTTGACGTTGAATTAAAACAACGTCTCGAACAAGTCTGGAATAAGCTAGATAACACTAAGAGGAAAAGCTTAATTATGTTTTTAGATGAGTTTATAAAATAACAACCAAATTAGTTCCTGAGTGAAATTATTTGCATTAAAAGCATGGCGCTGGTAAAATAACATTGCTGGATAGTGTCATATTGTCCAGTAGCTGATACAAACTAATTGCCAACTTAGTATTTCATTTTATTATCCCATCCTGATGGGAGGGCGCCTATCGTCTAAACAGTCAGTATGGGCAATGGCCAATTATTGGTTTGTATCATCAATTCAAATGCATATTTGCCGGAATAAAAACGATGAGTGTTATCCATCAGGAAGGGTTAGCTATGCCCGTCGATCAGGAATTAATAAATATAATATTAAATGAAGCGGGAAATTCACCGCCGCATAAAGCAAAAATTACAGCCGTCAGCCTGTTATTTAAAGACCTAAGCTACAGCGCTGAAAAGGGCGGTTACCATCCTGTCGAAATACGTCTTATTTCACGCAATGATAAATGGTATTTTGATTACATCACCGACTTCAGTTATATGGGGACGGTATACCCCGAACTGGAAAAGGAAATTGATATCAGCTGGAGTCAGCAATATGTTTTTCTTGCTCATGTTGGTGATCTGCCTGTTAACGCCGGAAGGGAGCTATTTGAACTCTGGCAATCCAACTTTATTCAGTATCACGCTATGAACATCTACACTATTACCGTTCTCTGGGAAAGCTAATCCTGCCGCACTAATTATCACTACTGACATGGAGAATTATCTGTGACTACTGACAGAGGGATACGTGCGTCTCAACAGGGCGAACTGGACTGTCTTTGCGGTGCTTATTGCATGGTTAATATGCTGAGCTGGCTGTATGACGGCAGGGTGAAACGACGCCCGTTAATGAACCGGCTTATTCAGGCTTATCAGCAGCGTTGGCCCTTGCATGAATGGCTGACTGAAGGGATTGAAGAAGACCGTTTAGACTGGCTGATAGCTCAGGTATTGCAGAAAGGGTATTACAGCCGCCAGTTCCCGGTTCAAATTACCAGACCCTTTGCAGGGAAGCGAGGGTTATCAGACGGGCGACTTTTCAGGGAAATGCAGCGGTTTCTTGACGTCACTGACCACTTCCGCCTGATTATGCTCAGCGACCAGTTTCACTGGTCCCTTCTGGTCAAAATAGATGAAGAAACGCTCTGCTTCTTTGACAGCAACGGGCGAGCCACCATGCCCCGCAAAACATTCTCCCTGCGTACTGGCGTAACCCGCCGCCAGCTGTTTCCTGACGCCATTTACTTCATTGAACGGGAGTTCTGAAATGACCCTATTTACCCAACGTGAAACCCGTATCCTTGACCAGGCGCGTGACATTATCAGCCGGTATTACCAGCGTGGGGTTCAGCTCTGTTCCCCTGATGACGTTCGACGGTGCGTAATGGTTGAGCTGGCACCGCTTGAACATGAAGAGTTTGGCATCATCCTGCTCGATAATCAGAATCAGCTGCTGCACAAGGAAATCCTGTTCAGGGGTACGTTAAACTCGGTCAGCGTTCACCCCCGTGAAGTTATTAAGCGTGTACTGAAACATAATGCCGCCGCAATCATCCTTGTCCACAACCATCCCAGCGGCGAGCCTGAGCCCAGCCGTTGCGATATCAAGTTGACTAAAAAGTTTCAGGAGCTGCTGGAAATGCTGGATGTGCGGTTGCTTGACCACTTAATCGTCGCCGGGACTGAAACGGTGTCGATGGCTGAACGGGGGCTGGTGTGATGCTGAAAGTTACCTGGTTTAATGTACGTTATTGCGGGTTACGAGCATGAGCAGGACTACGTTGCTTCAGGTCGCGCCAGTGGTGAAGACTACCGTGTTTGATGCGTATATTGGCGGTCTGGCACCCTCGGGGCGGCGGGGTATAACTAGCCTGTTAAACCGCAGCGCCAGCATACTTAAACGCGGTACTGGCGCAAACAATCACCCGTGGGAACAACTCAACTACGCCGCCGTCGCTAAAGTACGTGCGGCACTGCTGGATGACGGTTACGCCGTGTCATCGGTCAACATGGCGTTGTCAGCACTCCGGGGTGTGGCGCAGACGGCCTTTAACCTCAATTGCATGGATGCCGAAACGCTGGCCCGTATCCGATCAGTGAAGCGCGTAAGTGGCGATATCCAGAGGAAGGGAAGGGCATTAGACAGGCAGGAAATCCGGGCGCTGATTCAGGCCGCTAAACAGCATCCGCAGCATGTACGGCGCTACCGTGATGTCGCTATAGTGCTGACACTTTGCGGAACAGGCCTGCGGGCCGGGGAACTGGTTAAACTTGAGCGCCGGGACTATGACAATGGTGTTCTCAAGGTCAGACAGGGAAAGGGGCGTAAATACCGTGAAATTCACGTGGCGGATGCAGTGGATAAGGCTATCCGCGCATGGCTGAAAGTTGGCGCAGACGAGGCTCACAGCGCACTGTTCAGTCGAATTCAGCGCAACGGTAAGGTCGCAAGCCAGCCGCTGACTACGACCGGGTTAACGGGTATCCTGGCTGATTTACAGCAGACGTCAGGTATTGCACGTTTCACCCCACATGACATGCGGCGCACCTTCATCACCCGTTTACTGGAGCAGGGCGTGGATATCAACACCGTCCGCCAACTGGCAGGCCACAGCGACATATCCACGACAACCCGCTATGACTGTCGTGGTGAGAGCATGAAAGTCAGCGCCAGCAAACGCATCAGGTGTTTTTAGCTTTTGAGCCGTTTCCAGACGCGGCTTTAGTTTTATCTTCAGCACTCAACCGCGCGTACTTTTGATTCTGGACGTTAATCAGTGCATTGATATTTTCAGGCTGAAGTACCCACGCAACATCCTCACGCGCCCATTCTTTACCGTCAGAGAGTCGTTTTAACCGGGGTTTCCATATTCCATACTCATTAAGTTTTTCTGCTACCGAAGCATATTTCTCACGATCTGACTCCCCCGTATGAAGCTTGTCAAAACGACCTTTTACAAGCTGGTAAACAGTGTAGATTTCCAGTGCCTTAGGGGACCTGGCCGGGACTATCATGGGGTGTTCCTCCGACCTATAAATCCCGTTTAGCTCTCCCTCATTGAGCAGGTCATTAAACATGTGGTTCACGCAGGCACTCAGCACATCCGCCGCTTTCTCTGCAGCGAATTTATCCGGGCTAAAACCCGCTCCCGTCAGTTTCCGGGCAATCAGTGCCAGCTTTTGCCGGGTATCCCGCCCCAGATAGAGCTTCTTCTCCAGAAATTCAAAGACCTCGTTACTGCTTTTCCGTTCCCGGTGGCATCTGGCGTCAGCCTTGTTGCTTTGGTTACCAATCATAGTCACCTCCATGAGAGCATTTTGTACAAAATATCACCATTGAGCCTCAGTGAAAATTGCTTCTTTATATGACCGTTTTGGAGACAGAAATAGATGATCTCGAATGACATCCACATTAAAGATGCCCTTAAAGTGCTCAACGAAGGCATCGTTGAGTGAATCCTTGCGTTTTTTGGTGGTTGTAAATAACCCCGCTCCTGAAACAGCTCAAAGGAGCACAAGCATGAACACCAACCGTATTTTGCGTAAAAAAGAGGTTCTTCATCTGACGGGGATCTCGTCGGCGACGTTGTACCGACTCATCTCGAAAGGAGTCTTTCCTTTGTCAAAGAAGCTAACGGGCGACAGTGGCCGGGCGGTGGGTTGGCTGGAGAGTGATATCAATAACTGGGTTAACAATCGTATGCAGGCGGGAGAATAAAATGAAAGAGATAAAATCGAAAACAAGTTCTGCGGGAAAAAAATTAGTCCCCTGGTTTGAAGCTATGGTGAAACAGGTTGGATTATCAAAATCTGAGATAGCTTATGTGTTAAATGAGCAGGAGGTTCGGATAAGTAAACTTAACGATGCATCGGCATATATGGTATCCGTTGCCCTTAAGCGGGATTGTACAGGAAACGACGGCCTGTGGAATGTATACGGTAAACTGGCGCTGATTCTTGAGCGTTGCAAATACATTCCCTGCGGGAGCAGGGCCTGCGTATATTGCACTGTAGCTCAGCAATTACATTTTCAGGGGATAGATATCGGCGGGAAACATACTATAAATAAGCTACCTACATTGTATCTGGATTTTTTAAACTCCAGTAATGAGTCTTCTTCTTTTCACTGGGATGCAAAAAAGTTAGTCGAAAGGCATGGGGATGGCATGCTGAAATAATCGGTGGATAGCCATTTCTACATGGTGAAAACTGACATATTACCCTGCAGCTGCATTTTGGTGGCAGGGTAATCAATCAATACAGCCAGGAATATTAAATGAATGATTCTTATTTCTTCAGAACATCAGATCCGGATTACATTCGCCACGCACCGTCAACGCTTGAGATTTTAAGTAAAGCATTCCCCACTATTATTACGCAGCAGGAAAGCGAGCATGAACTGCAGCGTCTTATTCATTTGTTGAATAAATTGAAAGGCAGCAATCGCTGCTATGAAGTTATTGCCCAAAAACTCAGGCAGTGTAGAAACGGATCTCCATGCAACAGTCTTATATGCCCGCATTGCCAGCGGGAACGCATTCTGGCGCAACTGGCGATGTTGCCTGTCCTGCCGGGGAATTCAGCAGAATACGTGGGAGTGGTCTTGTTTTTCAACAAGGATACGCAAACTCCGCCGCCATGGAAGAACACCGATGCGCTCAGGACGCAAATTGGTCGTTATAAGCAGAGGATAAGCCGGGTACTTAACCGCCTGGGGTACGCCGGTCAGGCCATAGGCACCTTTAGTATGATGCGCCATATGCCTGATGGCCCAGAAGCGCGTATTTTCTGGGTTCCACAGTTGTGTTTGTTCCTGCCCAATGACAGTACGTTGATTAAGGGGCTAAAAGCGCATATGTCGCGAAGTGGTGGGGCATTCATTGATTCGTCGACTGTCAACACGCCGGTGATCTGGCTCAGGTATAAAGACCCCGCGAGGCTGCTTTCATGCGCCCTAGATCCCGCCTGGCACACAACGGATTATACACTGACTGATAAAGACGCTCTTGTTAAGTCCAGAGTAGCACCATTGAAAGGCCGGACACTGTTAAAAAATCTGCTTGCCCTGGACTCACTCGGAACAAATATTGTTTCTTTTTCGTTTGGGCAACCTCCAGGGAAAGTGCACTGATCTACCGGTAATGCAGCAACTACAATGCATTTTTGCTGTTGATCAAATTGCAGTGGAACGACGAATAACACCGGCGACCACTGCAATTTTGTAGTTGTAAAACTGTAGAGCTGGCCAGTGATTTTGATGGCGTTGATGCACTTTAAAATTCCAACTGTTCCGATTTTAACGTAACCGTCTGTTTTCTGCAGGGTCTTACGGATGCATCTGCGCACCCGATCTTTGTCATCAACTGACGAGTTAGCGCATCTGCGAGGGCTTTCTGCGTTTCTGCCAGTGAATATTATACACACAATGGGGGGAGCGGTCAGCGAGCACCATTGCCATTGAGCGCAACGGAGAGCCTGGGGACACGCAGCATAACGGAGGCTTCATCCCCTTCTCATGTCATTAAACGATACGGCGAACGAGCGCAGCGAGTGAGGGAAGGCGTCAGCCTGAACAGGGGAAAAGATTTGCGACCGGAGTGGAGCAAATCATGGGCGGAGCCCATCCTCGCAACCGGGGTTTTGACTTTCAAATTGCCCGACTTAAAAACTGGTGGAATGGTAAACGTAAAGGCCTGCGTAAGAGTCCGCGTAATGGCTAATGCAACGACACCGCTTCTGAGCGGGACCGTGAATACTGAAAAGGATTATCCAGTGAAGATCCCTAAGTGGGTTTATGACCGTATTACTGAAATAACGAATTGTGTCGTAGGGGATACGCAATGGGCTGTCACCCGTCGGCAGATATTGCGTCGGTTCCTGGCCCATATATGGCTGGAGGCAGACGATGATGGGTGGACTATATGCACTGTCCGGGATATCCGGAGCAGTTATGCCAGTCTCCTAGGACAGTGTGAAATTAGTTACCAGGGGGAGTGCTTTATGTCCACGCTAACTGATTTCCTGCCGACACTTTCGGATATTGAATTTCGTGCAGGGAAAGCGAGCAAAGATCCGGAAAAGCGTAAAGCCAATGCTTGGCTGTTCAATCCCAAGTGGACTATGTGTGATGAGGCTCAATTGGGCAAGCTAAATCTGGTTGACCTTGAAACCGGTGAGTCTGTCAGTTTTAAAGATCTGCTTAAGGAGAACGGGAAAGCTCCCAGGCATGCGATAGATGTCGAGAAACGCCAGACTGACCTAAAACAAAGGGAAAAGGCGTTCCTGGGCAAGGTTACGCGGGGACGCATGCACATCAGCCTGGTGAAGGCATTACGTAGCCGGGAGCCTGATACTTATTACCGGGCAGGAATACGCAGTTTAAATCGTCTCTACAATGGTCGGATTGAGGGACAATATGTTACTTACGACCATCATTATCGTCTGACGTTCGGAGGGCGGTATTATGATCAAGCTTTCCAGAATCTGCCCAATGAGTTGAAAGCTAAGTTTCGTAGCGACTTGCATAATTATGATATCGAAGCCTGCAATCTGGCCTGTCTGAACCATCTGTTCAGGGGATATAAAATCGATTACTGCGTGGATGCTTCTATCTATGCGGAGATGATGGAACATACCGGGCTGACCCGTAAACAGTGCAAAGCCATGGTCCATACCACCACCTACAGAATTGGGCGTGTGACTATTGGTATTAATGATGGCCTTGGGGCAAAAGTGTATGAATGGTGCGGTAACAGCAGAAAAAAGGCGCTGAAGCTCCTGCGTTGGTGGAACCAGTATGTCAGCCCGTTGAGATGTGCGCTGGAGACATTGCTTGAACGTGTGCATGAGGCACATCGCAAGAGTTGTTCATCACCGCGTAACTATCACAAGTACGCCAATGAAGTCGGATTAATACTGGATCTGAATAGTGAGGAGTATCAGCGCGAAAAGACTCACCATCAGCAATATGCGCGAAATAAGGCACTGTTGGCGTTTATGATCTGTGGTGTGGAGCAGGCGTATATCCGTGAGGTAGTCAGTCTGAACCCTGGTCGTGTCTGCATGCTCGATCACGATGGGGTAGTGGCAACGGGCGCGCTTTCACTGCCGGACTGGCGGGGTTTCACGATGAAGGTGAAGGACTAGCTTACTTTCTTGAATTTAACTATCTGCGATCTCTGATAAGGGCGTATTACGTTGTCAATCATAATGGGATATGCGCATTGGAGCACGATGTGCATATCCAGCAAGTGTTCCACGTCCGCTTTGAGTGAAAAGCGGACATTGGCCTTATAGGATACCTGAACCGTTCACTGAGAATTCTCTAAAAGTGAATGGATTAGTTAAGCGGATACTTACAAAGGGCCAGCCAGTTCCACACAACGCGGTTTTGACTGAGTACGGCAAGTGCGGATGCCGTGCAGGTTTCTAGGATGTTGAAAGCCATACGCTACTCAAGAGCAAGGGGCAGTCCAACTATAGGGCAGGATCGTCTACCGGGGTGGGGTCAGTCCAAAAATGACTCTGAGGTGTCTGTTAGACCCGTGTCGATTCACTATTGAAGAACTTTCCGGCATACGTGTGGATCTCGATTTTGGTAATGGGCGTACAGGAAAGTTACATATTGAGTCGTTTACGGCCAGAGAATTTTCATTACTGGGTAAACTGGAATCTGCCGATGATTTACAAGGGATGGCACTGGAAGAGGTGGTGGAAGCACGTATTGAAGTCCAGAATCCATCGTTCCTGCAGCAGGTGTTGCTGGAACGATTCCAGGAATTGAGATTAGGCGAAACGTTTGCGATGAAAGCGGGCCTGACGTCTGACATTGAGTTTGTGTTTGGTCCACCAGGAACAGGTAAGACGACTCATCTCGCAGAAAAAGTACTGATACCAAGAATGAAGGGTAGCGGGAAGGAAAACGTGCTTGTCCTAGCGCCAACCAACAAGGCTGCAGATGTGTTGACGACCCGCGTCATGGAGGCGATGGTTGGGGATACCTCATATCAGGAGTGGTTGGTGCGTTTCGGATCATCTGTTGATGTGCGTATTGAAAACGCTGGAGTATGGCGGGACAGAACATTCAACATCGGCGCATTGGATCGCTCTATAACGATCACCACCATTGCTCGCTTCGCCTATGATGGATTTACTGGTGAGTATGGTAAGAAACTTTATGAAATGGAGTGGGATACCGTCGTCATTGACGAAGCGTCAATGATTTCGTTAGCCAATATCATCTATCCACTTTACCGCATACACCCACGAAAGTTCATTATCGCTGGAGATCCTTTCCAGATCGGGCCGATTGTTGCTGTAGAAGAATGGAAAGATGAGAACATTTACACGTTGGTCGGTCTCAATAAGCGAGGTTCTTTTGCGCAGCCGTCGACAGAGCCTCATGATTACCCGATAGTCAATCTGGAAACACAGTACCGTAGTATTCCTGCAATTGGTGAAGTTTATAGCCGTTTCACTTATGACGGGATCTTGCAACATCACCGTACGACAGAATCTCCCTGTTCGTTTAGTTTCTGCGAATTCGATGCTATGCCGATAAATCTCATCAAATTTCCGGTCAGTAAATATGAAAGTATTTACCGGGCAAAACGAATGGAAAGCGGAACACCTTATCAGACTTATTCAGCATTGTTCACTTTCGAGTTTGTTCGCTGGCTGTCAGGGAAGATACAGAGAAAAAATTCAGAGATAATCCGTATAGGAGTTATCGCTCCTTATCGCGCTCAAGCTAATCTACTGAGCAAGTTGAATGATTCATGGCTTACCAAACCTGATACTGTAAATGTTCAGGTCGGTACGATACACGGCTTCCAAGGGGATGAATGCAATATTATTATTGCGGTGCTTAATCCGCCGCCAAACATTTCAAGTGACTCCCGGATGTTCCTGAATAAACAGAATGTTCTTAATGTAGCGATCAGTCGCGCACGCGATAACTTGTTCATTGTTATGCCTGATGCTGAAACAGAGAATATTGGAAATTTACGCAAAGTTACTGAGATTAAGAGGCTGGTGAAAGCAAGTGATGCGTACTACGAATATGGATCGAATGAAATTGAGAAGATGATTTGGGGCAATGCAAGATATCTTGAAGAGAATATATTCTCGACTGGCCATCAGATGGTGAACGTTTATCGGAAGCCTGAACGTTACTACGAGGTACGTAGTGATGATTCTGCGATTGATATTCAGATTCATGAAAAATAAAGCGGAAGTAAGTCACAGATACCTTGATCTGGAAACGTAGCAACCTCACCCGATAATATGATGTTTACCGGGTGAGGAATTACTATTTCTGACCTTCTAAATAGAGCTGACTCCTAATCATTGACTGAGATTGTATCTTATCTATCCTTTTTTCTTACTGCTTTTTGTCCGCTCATGGCAGGGAGCAGACAGGCTTGCTGGACTAGAAGGTCTGCTTTGAGCGAATAGAAGACGCTAGCGCCGCATTGCGTATTAGTCGTATATTTGTAGTTAAATTACAATTACCTAATACGACAGGCCGCGATGAGCCACTTGTCATGATAACCTATAAATACTCACAATTTGAGAATGGTCAAAAGAGGTTCGTAGAGGAGGATTATATGCTTGTTTGGTGAGTTGAATTATTTGTGTTTGTGATATCATATGTCTATGTAAATTTAGTACTAAATGGAGTTGATGATGAAAATGAGTGAGGCTGTAGATGCAGTCAATAATTCTGGAAATAGAGCATTGCTAGATATTGCATTCGATAAATTACGCAATAACTTTTATGGATATGTATTAACCTCATTATTATTTTTTAACTTAGAAAACATAATCCTCATTATCAAATCTAAAAACCCCATAGAAATGACCTTGATATATATAGGGTTGCAAAAAGAATTTTCGTGGGATTTCTTTTGGGTACCAATATTCTATGGCATGTTAGCTTCAGTCATCATGCCAATCATCACTGCAATATATGCCTTAATAATCGGTGTTATTAAGGCTATAAGGGATGATAGTGGTACCTTCGGTTCAGTTTTATGGACTAACATAAAATTAATGACTCGCTCATATCAGAAAAAGGAAGAGAAGATACGTGATGAACTAAACGATGAGATCGATGGATTAGTTACTCGCCGCGATGCAGAATATAGTCGAATAAAGGCAGCTGAGATCCAGAGGGAAGGATTAGAAGAATATTTGAGGAAATTAGCAGGAGTATATGGTGTTTACAATAATAATAATAGCGAGCGAAATTTGGTTGGGTTCTTGAATGAAATTGATAAGGCAGATATAGCCAAGCATTTTCCTAATCCACAGTTGTTGAATGATTTACTTATGTTTGTGCAACATCATGCGAATCAGAAAACAGGTGATTCTGACAATAAGAATAACAACTCAAACATAAACTGAGCGAGTGGCGAGATTACTTCTCGCCGTTCTTTACATACTCTAAGCTATATTAGTTCATACTTGTTCCCTATTGATTCGCAGACCATGATGAATGGAACGTCCGTTTTTGGCACAGAGTTGACGTGCTAACTGGGCTAAAGGTCCGCTGTGAGCGAGGAGAGATGGTTCGGCTTCAGAGAAGTTGGGTAGACCTTTAAGAGAGAATGGACTGTTTTTCTTAGGTGCTTATGGTATGACTGCCCCACAATAGCGTGAAGCAGACCGTTTTAGAAATATTATTCACCTTCAGTAATGCGTTTGAATTGATTCCCAAAAGATAATTTCTTTTTCCCAATGTGCAAAAACCTCTTCAAACTTTGAATCTATAGGAATCAATGCTCTTAATTCGGAAAGTTTCTGATAAGCTTCACTATGATGATGATTTAACCTTAAATCCTGAGCAATGCCGAAAATAAGAAATGCTTTAATTACTTTGTTAGGTGAATTACGCACTAAAAGATTTAAGTTTTCATCATACCCCAAGAAAGATAAGATTTTTATTGACTCATTAAATACTTCAGCACTCGATTCAAAATCACTACCTATAGAGGTGGAATTATCCATAACTGGATACCGTTGAGATGATGTTATTTCTTCAGGGTGTTCAAGTAAGAAATATACTATAATTTCAAATGCGGAAATTATTAGTGCATGAAATGCTATGATTTTATTGGCATTCGATATTCTATATAGCGCCTTTGCATAATGGTAAATAACCATTATCTGCTTGGTATTATATGTGTCCATGCTCATTAGAATGACAAGCTCAGAAGACAACTCATCTATAATTGGAGTTAGTTGGCTTTTGATTTTCGATAGCTTTATTAAATTGAATAGTTTTCCTTCAATGCCACTTACATTGGAAATTTGATCATAATGAGAAATTAGCGTATCAAAAAACTCAAAGCTTTTGGGGTCTGATTTCATTAAAATTTCACTCAGGACTCCATAACATGATTCGAAGGACGGTCTTAAACTTGGATTGGGCGATAACATTTCATCTATTAACTTTATTAAAATTGCTTCATTTTCACTCTCGGCGATTTTATAGTTTCTTACCCCATATAATGCCCAGCGCTTAAGTCTTTTTCCCTTCCAACTCCTAATGCGCTCATTTTCATCTTTAGCTGGTATAGCTGGATGGTAGCCTTGAAAAAGTTCTGCAATTATAATCCCTACAGAAAAAACATCCGGTTCGAAACATCCTGGAAACATTTCAATATCATACTGCTCTGGTGCCTTATATACATTTGTACCGCCAGGATGTCCATTTAGATATGCATTTGCCACACCAAAATCTGCAATTCTAACTGAATACCTTAAATAGTGTTCAACATCTTCAGGCGGAAAGTTTCTATATTTTTCACTTAGATCAATGTAGAGTATATTATCCGGCTTTATGTCTTGGTGATATTTTAGGCCTGCTTTACTTGCCTCTATCAACCCTTTAATTATTTGCAATGATAAAATAATAACACTTGTAAGGCTTTGCTTAGAACGAGTGAAGGCGCTAAGATCTCCATTACAGTATGGCATGCAAATTATAGGGAAGTTATTGACTAATGTTACTGAAAAAGGTCTTATTAATAAAGGGTGATTGGAGTATCTAAACCAATTCCCGGCTTCTCTTTCGATATTTTCAATAGCTCCAACTTTAATAGTTGAAATGTCCTCTTTCTCAAATTCTTGCGTGGTTTTATAAGCCACAAACTTTGGAATGCAATCTCTCTCAACTATATATATCAACCCACCCCGACCTTGAAATTGTTTGATTATTTTTCCTTTAAAAATATTTTGCTCTAAGAATGCTCTCTTTTCACGACTTAACTCCATGAAATTACCATTTGGAATATGCATCACACTCATAACTCCTTATGCAATCATTAACAGTTTAAACCATCTACAATCATTGGAATTGGTTGTGTCATCCATCACGTCGGGCTTAGAAAATCAGAGGCTGATATGAATTTTTCGTATATCTTAACATGCTTAAAATCAGTATGTAACAACACGATTATCATCATTTCTTGGGCGCTCCTACTTTCAACGTCTGCTTTTGGCACAAAGTGGACCCTGAGGAATGAGTTCTATCCTCGTGGTTCAGTAAGTGCAGCAAGTTCTACTCGAATCCTGCTACCCATTTGTCCAACATATCAGCCCATTCCTGCATCATCACTTTACGCTCATCAAGATAAGTTGCATGGTTGTATGTGCGACGAACATTGTTGGTATCAGCGTGCGCAAGTTGGGCCTCAATAGCATCAGGTCGATAGCCCAACTCGTTTAAACGGGTACTTCCTGTGGTTCGGGTTGCATGTGGGCTATATGTACCACTCCAGCCGAGGCTTTTAAGTAGCTGGCGCAGCGAGTGCGATGTCATTGGACCTAGCGGATTGTCTCTCCCCGGGAAAAGGTGCTGCCGATGCCCGGTTAATCCCTGTAGTGTTCTGAGCATTTTGACAGCTTGGAAGGGTAGGGGAATAACGTGTTCTCTGCGGGCTTTCATTCGCGCTGCCGGAATGGTCCATAGGGCGTTATTAAGATCGAATTCTGTCCATTCTGCTTCGGTGGCTTCTGCAGGACGCGCCAATGTCCACCACATAAGCCACATGCAATAGTTAACCTGATACGAGCCACGACTATTGTCAAAACAGCTTAGTAACTTTCCGATTTGCTGAGGATTTAGTGCCTGTTTGTGCTGTGTCTTATTAGCCGGAAGGGCCTTGCGCACAGGCCATACGGGATCGCTATCAGCTCTAAGCGTCGCGACTGCCAACTCAAAAACTGATGAAATGGTGCGACGGGCTTCAGCGGCAACAGTCGGAGCGCCGCGCTTAGCCGTTTCCTGAAGAATTTTAAGTATATGGTGTGGAGTGATCTCTCTGACTGGGAGCTTACCGATTGCGGGAAAAACCACACGTTCAAGCATATTCAGTCGCCGCGTTTTGGTGATCTCGGCCCAGTCTTTCATCTGCAACCACTCTTTGGCGATCAGCTCAAAGGTGTTGGATGCGTCATTGACCTTGCGGATCTTATCTAACTGGCGAGCCTGTGTCGGGCTAACTCCATCTGCGACTTGCTTACGCGCTTGCTCGCATTTCTCGCGAGCTTCGGCAAGTTTGACCGTCGGGTACTCACCCAGCGCGAACATGCTGGATTTGCCGTTGAGTTTAAACCGATAGCGCCATGCCTTTTTGCCGTTGGGTTTCACTTCGAGGTAGAGACCATTGAAGTCATTGAGTCGATAGAGTTTTTCTTTCGGCTTAGCAGTGCGGCATTGCGTATCAGTGAGCATAGCGAGTCCTTGTTTATTTCTTATACTGCTATTGTACTCACCTAAAATGAAGATGGAAACTGATTGTACTCATTCCTATACTCATTTTTGGCTGCGCTATTATGAGATGAGGTGAGACGTTATGAAAAGAAAAATCCACGCAACTGCGTGGATTTTATGAGGTTTTATATTTTTATGCGATTCACTGAGATCGCATGAGACAACAGAAACGAATTAGACGTTGAACAGGAAGTTCATCACATCGCCATCTTTAACGATGTAATCTTTACCTTCTGCACGCATCTTACCGGCTTCTTTCGCGCCTTGTTCACCTTTATAGGTGATGAAATCTTCAAACGCGATGGTTTGTGCGCGGATAAAGCCTTTCTCGAAGTCAGTATGAATTTTACCCGCGGCCTGCGGAGCCGTTGCGCCAACAGGAATGGTCCATGCACGAACTTCTTTCACGCCAGCGGTGAAGTAGGTCTGCAGGTTCAGCAGTTCGTAACCAGCGCGGATTACGCGGTTCAGACCTGGCTCTTCCAGACCCATTTCTGCCATGAATTCTTCACGGTCAGCATCATCGAGTTCTGCGATGTCAGCTTCAACGGCAGCGCAAACTGCAACAACCACGGAGCCCTCAGCTGCGGCGATTTCACGCACTTTATCGAGGTATGGGTTGTTTTCAAAACCGTCTTCATTGACGTTGGCGATATACATTGTTGGCTTCAGCGTCAGGAAGCTCAGGTATTTGATAGCCGCTTTGTCTTCATCGGTCAGCGTTTTCAACGCACGCAGCATGCCAGCGTTTTCCAGTTGTGGCAGGCATTTTTCCAGTGCAGCCAGTTCCGCTTTAGCGTCTTTATCGCCGCCTTTGGCCTTCTTCTGTACGCGATGGATAGCGCGCTCACAGGTATCCAGGTCAGACAGCGCCAGTTCGGTATTGATAACCTCAATGTCGTCAGCCGGATCCACTTTGTTATTAACGTGGATGATGTTGTCGTTTTCAAAGCAGCGAACCACGTGGCCGATAGCTTCGGTTTCACGGATGTTCGTCAGGAACTGGTTACCCAGACCTTCGCCTTTGGACGCGCCTTTTACCAGACCGGCAATGTCGACGAATTCCATCGTTGTTGGCAGGATACGCTGCGGTTTGACGATTTCGGCCAACTGATCCAGACGCGGATCGGGCATCGGGACAACACCTGTGTTCGGCTCGATAGTACAGAACGGGAAGTTTGCCGCTTCAATACCCGCTTTTGTGAGCGCGTTGAACAGGGTGGATTTGCCTACGTTTGGCAAACCGACGATACCGCATTTGAATCCCATGTTTAAATCACCTTAATCTTTTGATATTCAACCTGTTATGGAAAACAGATTGTAGAAAAGTAAATAACTCTGCCTATTATACACAGCACGCGAGAAAAATGCCGCACATCGCTGCTTATTGCGCTTTAAAGGTGTGTAACCGGCTCGTTGCCTTGGTCAGGCCATCTTTGAATAAAATCTCGGTACAACGTGCCGCTTCGTCAATTGCTTCATCAATTAACTTCTGTTCTGAAACAGGCGGTTTGCCTAAAACAAATCCGACAACTTTGTTTTTATCACCCGGATGACCAATTCCCACGCGTAAACGATGAAAGTTGGGGTTATTGCCCAACTTGCTGATGATGTCTTTCAGGCCATTATGTCCGCCATGACCGCCACCGAGCTTAAATTTTGCCACGCCAGGCGGCAGGTCTAATTCGTCGTGCGCGACCAAAATTTCATCGGGGTTGATACGATAAAAACTGGCCATCGCACTCACTGCCTTGCCGCTGAGATTCATAAATGTGGTCGGTACCAGCAAACGGACATCTTCCCCTTCAAGCGTTACTCTGGAGGTGTAGCCGAAGAATTTCGGCTCTTCACGCAGGGGCGCGCGTAATCTCTCTGCCAGTAAATCGACATACCATGCGCCTGCGTTGTGTCGCGTTGCCGCATACTCTGCGCCGGGGTTCGCCAGGCCGACAATCAATTTAATCGTCACGTGTTTTGTCCTGAGTGTTTCCATAAACGACGTGTAGTTTACTGTCTGACGCTGCTCTTGACAAAAAACTGCGTTCTAATCGCCAAAAGCTGAATAATTGCACAAATGGACTATTAGAAATTGAGTGTGTTCAGTAGCTTATTTGTAAAGTTTTGTTGCGCGAGTGTTTGTAATTGTGATCGCTCCCGCACTTGCGAACGGCAGTGTTGTCTATACTTTACACATAAGGATTAGGGGTATTCCCTGTAGCAACCCAAAGTTCCGGAGGTGACACATGAAACGCAAAAACGCTTCGTTACTCGGTAACGTGCTCATGGCTTTAGGGTTGGTGGTGATGGTGGGGGGGGTTGGTTACTCTATTTTAAACCAATTGCCGCAATTTAATCTGCCACAGTTTTTCGCACATGGTGCCGTGCTCAGTATTTTTGTAGGTGGTGTTCTGTGGTTGGCGGGAGCCAGAGTGGGCGGGCACGAGCAAATCAGTGACCGTTACTGGTGGGTACGCCATTATGACAAACGCTGTCGTCGCGGTGATACCACTCATCGTCATAACTAAATCGTTTCCCGGCAGAGAGGGCTGCGGTTTGAATACAAAGTCCTGGTTGAAAAACCAGGACTCTGCTTGTTCATTATCCTTGCATAGAACGCACTTTTATATTCGCTACGGAATATAAGAAACGTTATTCGAATAACCGATAATGTAACGTTTTAACCGCGCTATCCGCGTCTTCAGCGGGCAACAGGAAACACAGGTTGTCATTTGACGCGCCGTGGCAAATCATTCGCACCGTATGCCCTTCAAGCCAGGCAAAAACGTCTTTGCAAACTCCCGCCGCCTGAGTCAGCCGATTCCCCACCAAAGTCACCAATGCCAATCCGGTTTCCACTTCCACACGACAGTGGGAGGATAATGCGGTAAACAATGCGCTGGTCAGTATATGATCTTCACCTGAGGTAGCGTGAGTCGCGTCCAGCGCCAGCGCAATACTGTTCTCTGAGGTTGTAACCAAATCCACCGTGACCGCGTGGCGAGCTAAAATGGCGAAGGACTGCGCCAGGAAAGAACCGGACGGTTGTGTCTCCAGACTATGTAATCGCAACAGCGTCTGTTTACGGCGCACGGCAAGCGCACGATAGCGAGGTGGGTTGTCGGTGGTGTTATGCACCAGCGTACCACCGGCAGCCGTATCCTTACTTGAGCCAACAAAAACCGGAATGCTTTTACGCATTGCCGGAAGCAGCGTAGCCGGGTGGAGGACCTTCGCACCGAAGGCGGCCATATCGCTGGCCTCGGAAAATGAGATGTGGTCAATCCGTTTGGCCCGCGGCGCAATGCGCGGATCGGTGGTGTAGATCCCTGCGACATCGGTCCAGATGTCCACGCGTGCGGCGTGAAGCGCCTCACCGAGAAGCGTCGCCGTGTAATCACTACCACCGCGTCCCAGCGTAGTGGTATGCCCTGCGGCATCCCGGCCGATAAACCCCTGGGTCACCATAATCGCTTGCTCAAGACGAGGGCGCAGGTGAGTCTCCACCAGGTGGTGCAGGGTACTGAGTTCGGGTTCGGCGCAGCCGAAACTCGAGTTGGTACGCATCACGCTGCGGACGTCAAACCACCCGGCCTCGGCATGCCGTTCACGTAAGACTTCAGTAAACAGTAAAGAGGACATCAGCTCGCCGTGACTGACCAATTCATCGCTTAGCGCATCAGACGGTGAAACGGTCGCCGTTTGTGCAAGATGGCGGATGTTGTTGAGAAGATTATCGATTTCCGTGCTGATAACGGACGGCTGCTTCAGGCGGGAAATAATGTTGTATTGGATGGCGCGTAAGGTCTCAAGCTTATCTAATTGTTGATGCGTTTCCAGACCTTCAGAAAGCTCGACCAGTAAGTTTGTAACGCCTGCTGAAGCAGACAGCACGACTAAACGGACATCTTGATCAGCAAGGACAATGCTGGCGCTTCGGTTCATCGCATCAAAATCAGCGACGCTGGTGCCGCCAAATTTGGCAACGACGGATGGTGGATAAATGCGAGTCATAACAATCTCATATCAGGGCGCCATAAAAGTATGGCTAGAAAATTTTCATTCTCGGCATAAGGGGAAACGGTGTTCGCCTTACGAAATGTCCGCCCGCGAACATTTCTGCTGACAACCCAGGGAATTCCTGTTGTCGAAAACGCGTGTCGCCTGTACGCGTTACCGGGTGCTGCGCATTAATTTTATTTACATAGCCTGCAAATAAGCGCGCCATACTAAGTGATTTATATTTAGGGATCGACTTTTTTATTCGATTTATCGACAAATAAGTGAAAAATTATGTCGTAACAAGAAAACGCGTACATTATTAATGGTAAAAACGTGTAAAAAAATAATAAAAACATGAAAATTACATGGTTTTTATAACATCGTATGCGTTGCAATTGGCTACGGTAATTGTTAATTAAATAGATATATTTCTTTAGGGTTTCGTAATGAAGGGTGGCTGTTACACTTTGAATTATAAAGAAAAAACACCCGCTAAATGTGTTGAAAAATAAATGATTGAGTCCAGGGCTAAAACAACATATATTAGCCGCGCTTTTTTACAGGTAACCCTTATAACCATTTATTCAATCAGGCGTTAATCTACACCTGGTTGTAGGAGTGATATGATGACGGATAAAGTCCGTATTGATACTTTAAGTGCTAATTCATTACCACAGAGCAATGATACCTTTTTAGCAAGACAGGCTGAGTTTGAATCTAATGTCCGCAGCTATCCACGTAAACTGCCATTAGCGATTGCTAAAGCGCAGGGCGTCTGGATTACTGACGTAGAAAATAATCAATATCTTGATTGCCTGGCAGGTGCCGGAACCCTGGCGCTTGGTCATAATCATCCTGAAGTGCTGCAGAGCATTCAAAGTGTCATCACAAGCGGCTTACCGTTACATACGCTTGACTTTACCACACCGTTAAAAGATGAATTCTCATCGTATTTACTTTCTTTATTACCGGGCCAGGGCAAAGAGTATTGCCTGCAGTTCACCGGGCCGTCCGGTGCCGATGCCGTTGAAGCGGCGCTGAAGCTGGCGAAGAAAGTTACCGGCCGTTCCAGCATCATCAGCTTCTCCGGTGGCTACCACGGGATGACCCACGGCGCGCTGTCCGTGACCGGCAACCTGTCGCCGAAAGAAGCCGTCAGCAACATGATGGCGGAAGTGCAGTTTATGCCGTATCCGCATCAGTACCGTTGCCCGCTGGGTATCGGCGGCGACGCTGGCGTCAAAGCATTGACCTACTACTTCGAAAACCTGATCAACGACGTTGAGAGCGGCGTGCGTAAACCGGCTGCCGTGATCCTCGAAGCGGTGCAGGGCGAAGGCGGGGTAAACCCGGCTCCGATCGAGTGGCTGCAGCGTATTCGTAAAGTGACCCAGGAACACGGCATTCTGCTGATTATCGATGAAGTTCAGGCTGGCTTCGCGCGCACGGGTAAACTGTTCGCTTTCGAACACGCCGGTATTGAGCCGGATATCATCGTGATGTCCAAAGCGGTTGGCGGCGGTCTGCCACTGGCGGTACTGGGCATTAAAAAGCAGTTCGATGCGTGGGCTCCGGGCCATCACACTGGCACCTTCCGCGGCAACCAACTGGCGATGGCGACCGGTCTGACAACGCTGAAAATCCTCAAAGACGACAAGATTGCCGATAAAGTTGCTGCGCAGGGCGAGTGGCTGAAAGGCAAACTGACTGACCTGCAGAAACGTTACCCGGTTATCGGCCAGGTACGTGGTCTGGGCCTGATGATTGGTCTGGAAATCGTTAAGCCGAACGAAGCGCAGGATCACATGGGCTGCTACCCGGCCGATGGCGAGCTTTCCGCGCTGCTGCAGAAAAAATGTTTCGAAAACGGCCTGATTCTGGAGCGTGGCGGCCGTAACGGTTGCGTACTGCGTCTGCTGCCGTCTCTGTTGATCACCAACGCAGAGCTGGAGATTTTCCTCGATAAATTCGAAAATGCCCTGCTGGGTGCTGGCGTGAAGCCGGTTTAAACGGAGTTGGATCGAATGTCAGACGTAAATCCGATTCTGTCCGGCTCGGCACAAAGCATCGCTGCCTACCAGGACGCTATCGAGCAGAGTACGCAAGCGGTCGTTGAATGGTTGAAGCAACCTGAGATGTATCAGGGCAAAACCGTTGAGCAACTGCGCGAACGTATCAACCTGAATTTTACGTCTCAGGGCCTGGGCAACCAGGCCGCTATTGAGCGTGCGGTTGAATACTTTCTGAAAGACAGCTTGTTGGTTCACCATGCGCAGTGCGTGGCGCACCTGCACTGCCCGAGCCTGGTGATTAGCCAGGCGGCAGAAGTGCTGATCAACGCCACCAACCAGAGTATGGACTCCTGGGATCAGAGCCCGTCGGCGACCATCATTGAGATCAAACTGATCGAATGGTTGCGTGAGCAGGTGGGCTATGCGGCAGGCGACGCGGGCGTGTTCACCAGCGGTGGCACCCAGAGCAACCTGATGGGCCTGATGCTGGCACGCGACGCCTTCTTTGCCCGCCAGGGGCATTCCATTCAGCAGAATGGTCTGACCGGCGACCTGAGCAAAATCAAAGTATTTTGCTCTGAAAGCGCGCACTTCTCTGTGCAGAAGAACATGGCGCTGATGGGGCTGGGTTACCGTTCCGTCACACAGGTGAAGACTGATGCGTTCTCACGCATGGATCTGGCTGACCTGAAAGACAAGCTGGCCCAGGCGAAAGCCAACGGCGAACAGGTGATGGCGATTGTCGCCACTGCGGGTACTACCGATGCGGGTGCGATCGACCCGTTAGCGGACATTGCGGCGCTGGCGGCAGAACACCAGATCTGGATGCATGTGGATGCAGCATGGGGCGGGGCGTTACTGCTTTCTGAGCAGTATCGTCACTTCCTGAACGGCCTTGAACTGGCGGATTCCGTGACGCTGGACTTCCACAAACAGTTCTTCCAGACCATCAGCTGCGGCGCGTTCCTGCTGAAAGACGCGCGTCATTACGAGCTGATGCGTTACCAGGCGGCGTACCTGAACTCTGATTTTGATGAAGAGGCGGGCGTACCGAATCTGGTGTCGAAATCGCTGCAGACCACGCGCCGTTTTGACGCGCTGAAGCTGTGGATGGGTCTCGAAGCGCTGGGCAAAAAGCAGTATGCCGAAATCATTGATAACGGCGTAACGCTGGCGCGTGATGTGGCTGCGTTTGTGAAAACTCAGCCACACCTGGAACTGGTGATGGAGCCGCAGCTGGCAAGCGTGCTGTTCCGTTTCCGTCCGCACAGTGACGACATGGCGTTCGTTGCGCTGTTGAACCAGCGTATTGGCGACGTTCTGCTGGCTTCTGGTAGCGCCAACGTTGGCGTGACCGAAGCAGATGGCGTAACCTGCCTGAAGCTGACGCTGCTGAACCCAACGGTGTGTCTGGAGGATGTCAAAGTCCTGCTGGCAAGCGTGAAAGCGACAGCTGAGCAACTGCTGAACGCGTAAGCAATAAGCTGATTATAAAAATGGCTCCCACACACGGGAGCCATTTTTTTGCCTGTCATTTGTAGCCCGGCGGCGCTTCGCCTGGCCGGGCTACACGTCAGCTGATATCTGCCAGCGCGGCGTCTTTATTCGGGAAGAACGTCAGGCGTCCGGCAATCGGCTGAATGCCCGCGCGCGCCATTGTACGTAACGGCTGGAATTCCAGATTACTGATCCGCAGTTCACACCCTTCCGGGAGGCGTTTTACAAACCGCTGGAAAGCGTCCAGACCACCGGCATCCAGTACCGGGACCGCGCCCCACTTTAAGACCACAATACGTTTACCTGCAATACGCGATTCGAGATCGGTAAATAATCCCTCCGCAGCGGCAAAGAAAAGTGGGCCAATAACGCGCAGCACCAGCACATCGTCAGGTACATCTACGTTGACCGGCGCCAGACGCGTCATGCGCGCGATACGACGCATAAACAGCAGGGAGGCGAGAACGATACCGACGCTGATGGCGATCACCATGTCGAATAGCACCGTCAGCGACATACACATAAGCATGACAATGATGTCGTCTTTTGGCGCATGACGCAGCAGATCCACCACTTTATGCGCTTCACTCATGTTCCATGCCACCATCAGCAGCAGGGCGGCCATGGCGGAAAGCGGTAACCAGGAAAGCAGCGGCGCAAGCACCAGCAGGGCAAGGATCACCAGAATCGCGTGGATGACCGCTGAAATTGGTGAGGTCGCCCCGGCGCGGACGTTTGCCGCAGAACGGGCAATTGCCGCCGTGGCGGTGATACCACCGAAGAACGGTGCCACGATGTTACCCAGGCCCTGGCCAATCAGCTCACTGTTGGCTTTATGCTTGGTGCCGGTCATCCCATCGAGCACGACGGCGCACAGTAGAGATTCAATCGCCCCGAGCATCGCCATGGAGAAGGCGGCCGGTAACAGCGCCTGTAACGAACTCCAGCTCAGGGTAAAGTTTGACTCCGGCATGTCCCACGGTAATACCAGTTGCGGCAGCAACTGCGGGATGCCGTTACCCTGCGAGCCGTCAGCCAGAATGTAGTGGAACTGAGAACCGATGGTGGCGACATGGCCGCCGGTCAGGTTCACAATCCCCATTACCGCACAGCCTGCCAGCAGCGCAGGAAGGTGGCCCGGCAGTCGGATCCCCAGACGCGGCCAGAAAATCAGGATCCCCAGCGTCACCACGCCAATTGCGGCATCGCCAACGTTGAGGGTTGGCAGGGCCATAAACAGCGCGCCGACCTTTTGCAGGTAGTGCTCCGGGACATGGGCCATTTGCAGACCGAGAAAATCTTTAATCTGCATGGTACCGATGGTGATACCAATACCCGATGTAAAACCTAACGTAACGGATACCGGGATATATTCGATCAGGCGACCAAAACGGGCGAGGCCGAAAAGGATCAGGAATATCCCGGACATTAGCGTTGCGACCAGCAGGCCTGCCAGCCCAAACTGTTGCGAAACCGGATACAGAATCACCACGAAAGCGGCAGTTGGTCCAGATACGCTAAAACGTGAGCCACCGGTAAGGGCGATAACAATCCCAGCCACGGCTGAGGTATACAAGCCGTACTGCGGCGCCACGCCACTGCCTATTGCCAGGGCCATCGCCAGCGGAATGGCAATGATCCCAACGGTTATTCCGGCGATCAAGTCGCGGGTAAAGCGAGAAGCGGTATATTTTTCTTTCCAACAAGCGTCGATGAGGGCGCGGAAAGGCATCACATGTGAGGAAAATAATCTGTTCACAATAATGTTTCATCCATGAGCGCATCATCTGTCAACTAAATGGCAGGTGAAGGAGGCATAAGTCATACAAATAGATGTTGCAGATAAAAAAACCCGCCGCAGCGGGTTTTTGAGCCGGGCTCGATTAATGCTCGAACATAGCAGAGATGGATTCTTCGTTGCTGATACGACGAATCGCTTCGGCCAGCATACCCGACAGGGTCAATGTACGCACGTTTGGCAGTGCTTTGATTTCGTCAGTCAGTGGAATAGTGTCACAGACAACGACTTCATCAATCACTGAATTGCGCAGGTTGTTTGCCGCATTACCTGAGAAGATTGGGTGGGTAGCGTAAGCAAATACGCGTTTTGCACCACGTTCTTTCAGTGCTTCTGCTGCTTTACACAGCGTACCGCCGGTATCGATCATATCATCAACCAACACGCAGTCACGACCTGCAACGTCACCAATAATGTGCATCACCTGAGAAACGTTCGCGCGCGGGCGTCGTTTGTCGATGATAGCCATGTCGGTATCGTTCAGCAGTTTAGCGATAGCGCGGGCACGCACGACGCCACCGATGTCCGGAGAAACCACAATCGGGTTGTCCAGATTCAGCTGCAGCATGTCTTCTAACAGGATCGGGCTACCGAATACGTTATCAACCGGTACGTCAAAGAAGCCCTGGATCTGTTCAGCATGCAGGTCAACGGTGAGGACGCGGTCAACGCCAACGCTGGACAGGAAATCAGCGACGACTTTAGCAGTAATCGGTACACGAGCGGAACGTACGCGACGATCCTGACGTGCATAGCCGAAGTAAGGAATAACGGCGGTGATACGGCCTGCGGAAGCACGGCGCAGCGCATCAACCATAACGACCAATTCCATCAGGTTGTCGTTAGTAGGGGCACAAGTGGACTGGATGATGAAAATATCACCACCGCGTACATTTTCATTAATTTGTACGCTGACTTCGCCGTCGCTAAAGCGACCTACAGCGGCGTCGCCGAGTGAAGTGTACAGGCGGTTGGCAATACGTTGTGCTAGTTCCGGGGTGGCGTTACCAGCAAAAAGCTTCATATCAGGCACGAGAAGAACCTCAGGCATGCGTCCATTGGTGGAAAGAATCTGCCGAAAACTGTGCGGGCCAGGCAGTATCCTCTCCATGCGGTGTATTAAAGAGCGCGATGCAACGTCTGGAACAGGGTGACGTTGTCACCGCAACTCAGCTTGCCCGGCTTACTCGTCATCTTTCACGTTTCATGTGTGCTGGCATATTTCGCCATCTTCCTGAAACCCGAACGATTTAGAGTAACGCTCTGTGCAATGGGGAGAGGTTGACACCTTTCGCCACAAAGCCTTTGAGCCATTCCGGGGCTTGCTCAAGCACCTGGCGAGCACGAGACTCAGTGTCAAATTCAGCAAAGACACAAGCCCCTGTACCAGTCAGGCGCGACGGCGCGTATTCTAACAGCCAGGAAAGCGCCGCATCAACCTCGCGAAAACGTTTTCTTGCGATAACCTCGCAATCATTGCTGAATTCACATTTTAGTAACGTTTTTATTGACCTTTTTGGCGTGTTGCGCGGGAGGTCGGGATCTTTAAAAATCACCGGCGTCGGAATACTGACTCCCGGGTGGGCGACCAGATACCATTTTTCCTCTGGCTCGACCGGGGTCAGAATTTCACCTACGCCTTCAGCAAAGGCCGCATGGCCGCGCACGAATACGGGAACGTCCGCCCCCAGCGTTAAGCCGAGTCCTGCCAGTTCATCAACCGAAAGTCCGCACTGCCAAAGGTGATTCAGCGCCACCAGGACGGTAGCCGCATTAGACGAACCTCCGCCAAGACCGCCGCCCATCGGCAGGCGTTTTTCGATACTGATGTCGGCGCCGCTCCCTTTGGGAAGGCGATCGCTTTCAGACGCCGCCTTCATCAGCAAGCGCGCCGCACGGACAATGAGATTGTCTTCATGTGCAACGCCTTCCACCGGCGTTAACAGGCGGATTTCGCCGTCGCCACGCAGCACAATACCTATCGTGTCGCCATAATCAAGAAACTGGAATAGCGTTTGCAAAGTGTGATAACCGTCCGCACGCTGCCCGGTGATGTATAAAAACAGATTCAGTTTTGCCGGAGAGGGCCAGTGGGTCATCATTTCACAATCCAGTTATCCATTTTCAGCTTAATACGCTGATCGCCGTCGGACAGTTCCATGTTTGCCGGCATCGCAGGCTTAATTTTGCTGTCGTAGGCGCTATAGACCACTTTCCAGTTTTTACCGTCTTTGCTGTAGTTCACTTCACTCAGACGATACTGGTCGTCGAGTTTGTAATCGCTGGCGTCTCCCGGCAGGCCAAGGATCCACTGGCGCAGGCTGTTCAATGGAATAGGCATGCCGGTCAACTTACCAATCATCTCTTCGGCGTCGTCAGCGGTGTAGTGCTTGCCTTTGTTATCGACAAGTTCGACATTGCCCGGCTGGGCATTGAGTTCCAGTTCAGTGCTGCCCAGGGGATTGGTCAGCAGGAGACGGTAGCGATCTTGTCCGGTTTGTTGCCAGAAAAAGCGGGCATAGACTTTCTGTTGATCGGAAATATACGCAAATGCACCGCGCGTCTGATATTGGTTCAGGGCACGTACTTCCTGCTGGTGCTGGCGCCACTGTGGAGAGTCAGGGCTTTTGCCGGGACCTTTCGGCGCGTTGAGCGTACAGGCGGTAAGAGCCAGGGCCGCCAACGGCAGCAGGCGAATCAGGCGAAAATCAGGCAGGGTCATAATGATGACAAATCCTTGAGATACGTTGCAGTTATAACTCTTAATGCTAGCGCCGCCATCATACATCGTCTACGTTCAAGTTATCTTAAATCGCTCAAATTTGTGCACTAAGCTATTACTCCAAAAGGGGGCAGTCTCTTTTATTGACCGCACGCATCCTGTATGATGCACCCAGTCTAACCTTATCAACGCTGGTACTATTCCCGCACACATGACCCTTTTAGCGCTTGGTATTAACCATAAAACGGCACCTGTATCGCTGCGAGAACGCGTAACGTTTTCGCCGGATACGCTCGATCAGGCGCTGGACAGCCTGCTTGCGCAGCCAATGGTGCAGGGCGGGGTGGTGCTGTCGACGTGTAACCGTACGGAACTGTATCTCAGCGTTGAAGAGCAGGATAACCTGCAAGAAGCGCTGGTTCGCTGGCTGTGCGATTACCATAATCTTAATGAAGAAGACTTGCGCAATAGCCTGTACTGGCACCAGGACAACGACGCCGTCAGTCATTTGATGCGTGTTGCCAGCGGTCTGGATTCGCTGGTGCTTGGTGAACCGCAGATTCTGGGGCAGGTGAAAAAAGCTTTTGCGGATTCGCAAAAAGGTCACCTGAACGCCAGTGCGCTGGAGCGCATGTTCCAGAAATCATTCTCTGTCGCTAAACGTGTACGTACAGAAACAGACATCGGTGCCAGCGCCGTGTCCGTAGCTTTTGCCGCCTGTACGCTGGCGCGGCAGATATTTGAATCGCTCTCCACGGTGACCGTGCTGTTAGTGGGAGCAGGCGAAACCATTGAGCTGGTGGCGCGACACCTGCGTGAGCATCAAGTGAAGAAGATGATCATCGCCAACCGTACCCGCGAGCGGGCGCAAGTGCTGGCGGATGAAGTCGGCGCCGAAGTGATTTCGCTGAGTGATATCGACGCGCGTTTACAGGATGCCGATATTATTATCAGTTCTACCGCCAGCCCGCTGCCGATTATCGGCAAAGGAATGGTGGAGCGCGCGCTTAAGAATCGCCGTAATCAACCTATGCTGCTGGTGGATATCGCCGTACCGCGCGATGTCGAGCCGGAAGTGGGTAAGTTGTCCAACGCCTATCTGTACAGCGTTGACGACCTGCAAAGCATCATTTCGCATAACCTGGCCCAGCGCAAAGCGGCGGCCGTGGAAGCCGAAACCATTGTGGCGCAGGAAACCAGCGAATTTATGGCCTGGCTACGCGCTCAGGGCGCAAGTGAAACTATCCGCGAGTATCGCAGTCAGTCAGAACAGATCCGTGATGAACTGACTGCCAAAGCGTTGGCTGCTCTTCAACAGGGTGGTGATGCGCAAGCCATTATGCAGGATCTGGCCTGGAAACTGACCAACCGCTTGATCCATGCACCAACCAAATCACTTCAACAGGCCGCCCGTGACGGGGATAGTGAACGCCTGAATATTCTGCGCGACAGCCTCGGGCTGGAGTAGCAGCACACCAATCTTATTTTTTACAGGGTGCATTTACGCCTATGAAGCCTTCTATCGTTGCCAAACTGGAAGCCCTGCATGAACGCCATGAAGAAGTTCAGGCGCTGCTCGGGGATGCGGGTACTATCGCAGACCAGGAACGCTTTCGTGCACTGTCGCGCGAATATGCGCAATTAAGCGATGTATCTCGCTGTTTTACGGACTGGCAACAGGTTCAGGAAGATATCGAGACGGCTCAGATGATGCTCGACGATCCTGAAATGCGTGAAATGGCGCAGGATGAACTGCGTGAAGCAAAAGATAAATGCGAGCAGTTGGAGCAACATCTGCAGGTTCTGCTGTTGCCTAAAGATCCTGATGACGAACGTAACGCCTTCCTCGAAGTGCGTGCGGGAACCGGTGGTGATGAGGCCGCGCTGTTTGCCGGCGATCTGTTCCGCATGTACAGCCGTTACGCTGAATCGCGTCGCTGGCGGGTAGAGATCATGAGCGCCAGCGAAGGCGAACATGGCGGGTTTAAAGAAGTCATTGCTAAAATTAGCGGCGAAGGCGTGTACGGTCGACTGAAATTTGAGTCCGGTGGGCATCGTGTGCAACGCGTACCTGCGACGGAGTCACAGGGCCGTATTCACACCTCGGCCTGTACGGTCGCGGTCATGCCGGAACTACCAGATGCCGAACTGCCGGACATCAACCCGGCCGATCTGCGTATTGATACCTTCCGCTCATCAGGCGCAGGGGGTCAGCACGTTAACACCACCGACTCCGCAATCCGTATTACCCACTTGCCGACCGGTATCGTAGTGGAATGCCAGGACGAACGTTCGCAGCATAAAAACAAAGCGAAAGCGATGTCGGTGCTGGGGGCGCGAATTCGTGCCGCCGAAGTGGCAAGACGTCAACAGGCCGAAGCCTCTGAGCGTCGCAATCTGTTGGGCAGTGGCGATCGCAGCGATCGCAACCGTACCTATAACTTCCCGCAGGGTCGCGTGACCGATCACCGCATTAACCTGACGCTCTACCGTCTAGATGAAGCGATGGAAGGCAAACTGGATATGCTCATTGAGCCAATTGTCCAGGAATACCAGGCCGACCAACTGGCGGCGTTGTCCGAGCAGGATTAATGGATTATCAGCACTGGCTGCGTGAAGCGATAAGCCAATTACAGGCAAGTGAAAGCCCGCGCCGTGACGCCGAGATTTTGCTCGAGTTTGTTACCGGTAAGGGACGCACCTTTATTTTGGCTTTCGGTGAAACGGTATTAACCGAGGCGCAGCGTCAACAGCTCGACACATTACTGGAGCGCCGTCAGCGGGGTGAGCCGGTGGCGCATTTAACCGGCGTGCGGGAGTTCTGGTCGCTGCCGCTGTTTGTGTCTCCGGCTACGCTTATCCCTCGTCCGGATACTGAGTGTCTGGTGGAACAGGCGCTGGCTCGCCTGCCGGCGTCAGCGTGCCGCATTCTCGATTTGGGAACCGGTACGGGCGCCATTGCGCTGGCACTGGCAACCGAGCGTCCGGATTGCGCGGTAACGGCGGTTGACCGCATGCCGGATGCTGTTGCGCTGGCCGCTCGCAACAAACAGCATCTGGGCATCGACAATGTTTGCGTGCTGCAAAGCAACTGGTTCAGCGCTTTGCAGGGACAACAGTTTGACATGATTGTCAGCAATCCGCCGTATATCGACGAACAGGATCCGCACCTGGCGCAAGGCGATGTACGCTTTGAACCTCTGTCGGCACTGGTGGCGGGCGATCGGGGACTGGCGGATATTGTGCATATCATTGACCAGTCTCAGCGCGTGTTAACGCCTGGCGGCTATCTGTTGCTGGAACATGGCTGGCAGCAGGGGCAGGCCGTCCGGGACGTCTTTACTCGTACGGGTTACCAGGCGGTTGAAACCTGCCGTGATTATGGCGGCAATGAGCGAATTACGCTTGGACGCATCCCAACATGAGTACCTTCAGTGTGTTACTCAACATTCATCTCATCAGTATTGCGCTTTCCGTTGGTTTGCTGACGCTGCGTTTTTGGTGGCGTTACACCGACTCGCGTCTTGCCTGCGCACGCTGGACGCGCATTGTGCCACCGGTTGTGGATACCGTTTTATTACTCAGCGGCGTGGCGCTAATGGTTAAAGCGCACATCCTGCCATTCACTGAGCACGGGACATGGCTGACTGAAAAGCTGTTTGGGGTTATCATTTACATCGTTTTGGGTTTTATTGCGCTCGATTATCGTCGGGCGCGCAGTCAGCAGGCGCGATTAGTCGCATTTCCGCTGGCGCTGGTGGTGCTGTACATCATCATTAAACTCGCCACCACAAAAATACCGTTACTGGGGTAAGCATGAGGTCGTTAGCTGATTTCGAATTTAATAAAGCGCCATTGTGTGATGGGATGATCCTGGCGTCGGAGTCTATCCGTCTGGATTTTCCAACACAAACTGTCTACGACGAACTGGAACGTCTGGTCAGTCTGGCGCAAGAAGAAATTAGCCAGCTCCTGTCTCAGGATGAGCAACTGGAAAAACTGCTGGCACTTTTTTACGGCGAATGGGGATTTACGGATACCCACGGCGTCTATCGTCTTTCTGATGCACTCTGGCTTGACCAGGTACTGAAAAATCGGCAGGGCAGCGCCGTGTCGCTGGGGGCGATCTTATTGTGGATTGCCAACAGACTGGAGCTGCCGCTGGTACCGGTGATTTTCCCGACGCAACTGATCCTTCGTATTGAGTCGCTCGATGGCGAAATGTGGCTAATCAATCCATTCAATGGCGAAACGTTAAATGAGCACACGCTGGAAGTGTGGTTGAAGGGGAATATCAGCCCGGTCGCGGAGCTGTTTAACGAAGACCTGGATGAGGCGGATAACGCGGAAGTGATCCGCAAACTGCTCGACACGCTGAAATCATCACTGATGGAAGAGCGGCAAATGGAGCTGGCGCTGCGTGCCAGTGAAGCACTATTGCAGTTTAATCCTGAAGATCCGTATGAAATTCGCGATCGTGGTTTAATATACGCGCAACTCGAGTGCGAACATGTTGCGCTGACAGATTTAAGTTATTTCGTTGAACAGTGTCCGGAAGACCCGATCAGCGAAATGATTCGTGCGCAGATTAATACTATTTCGCACAAACAAATTGTATTGCATTGATTAATGACACTTTACCTACCGTTTAAGGCGATCCTATGAAACAAAAAGTGGTTAGCATTGGCGACATCAACGTGGCAAATGACCTGCCGTTCGTGCTGTTTGGCGGAATGAACGTGCTGGAATCCCGCGATCTGGCGATGCGCATTTGTGAGCACTACGTAACCGTTACTCAAAAGCTGGGTATCCCTTACGTGTTCAAAGCCTCCTTTGATAAAGCCAACCGTTCTTCCATCCACTCTTACCGTGGACCGGGCCTTGAAGAAGGGATGAAAATCTTCCAGGAACTGAAGCAGACTTTTGGCGTAAAAGTGATCACCGACGTTCACGAAGCCAGCCAGGCACAGCCTGTTGCTGATGTGGTGGATGTGATTCAGCTTCCGGCATTCCTCGCTCGTCAGACCGATCTGGTGGAAGCAATGGCGAAAACCGGTGCCGTTATCAACGTGAAGAAACCGCAGTTTGTAAGCCCGGGCCAGATGGGCAATATCGTGGATAAATTCCATGAAGGCGGCAACGATAAGGTTATTCTGTGTGACCGTGGTGCGAACTTTGGTTATGACAATCTGGTTGTGGACATGCTGGGCTTCAGCGTGATGAAGAAAGTCTCCGGCAACTCACCGGTGATTTTTGACGTTACCCATGCGCTGCAGTGCCGCGATCCGTTTGGCGCAGCAAGCGGCGGTCGTCGTGCGCAGGTTACCGAACTGGCGCGTGCCGGTATGGCGGTTGGTCTGGCAGGTCTGTTTATTGAAGCGCATCCGGATCCAGCCAATGCGAAATGCGATGGCCCATCCGCGTTGCCGCTGGCGAAGCTGGAACAGTTCCTGACGCAGATTAAAGCGATTGATGACCTGGTGAAAAGCTTCGACGAGCTGGATACCGAGAACTAAGAGAGTGTGACAGGCCGGAATTTCCCTCCGGCCTGCTATTTGAAAAGGGTGTCAAGGTCGCCGTCAGGCACCAGACGCGCCATCGATTGTGTTATATCGGCAGAAAAGAAAACGGCCCTGAAGAGGACCGTGCGGTACGTCTAAAATAATAATCAGGCAAATATTGTCATCAGATAGGCGATAAACAGTGCCAGATGCGCTGCACCGTTAAGCACATTGGTACGGCCGGTGGAGAAAGAGATCTGACACAGAACCAGTGATGAAACCATCACAATCATCTCTGGCGCTCCCAGCGCAAACATCAAATCATTCCCGGTTGCCCATGCAATCAGCGTCACCACCGGTACGGTCAGCGAAATTGTGGCTAACACCGAACCGAAGAATAAATTCATTGCCCGCTGTACCTGATTGCTCAGAACCGCTTTCAGTGCGCCCAGTCCTTCAGGCGAGAGGATCAGTAACGCGACCAGGAAACCCGTAAATGCGACTGGCGCATTCAGTTCAGTCAGCAAGGTCTCAAGCGGGCTGGCGTTCATCTTGGTCACGGCAATAACAGCGATCAGATGAATGATAAGCCAGGCGGCGTGCCACAGATTGCTGTGCGCTGACGGCTTACCGTGATGCGGGTCATCGTCGTCACCCTCGTCTTCATGCTCGTAAATGAACAGACTTTGGTGCGTTTTAGTTTGGATCAGCAAAAATACGCCGTACATCGCCGCAGAAATTAACGCCACCAACAGCGCCTGCGCGGTAGTGAAATTTGCCCCCGGCAACGCCATCGGGAATACCAGTACAATAATGGCCAGTGGGAACAGGGCGATTAAATACTGCTTAATACCAAATAGGTTCATATACTGAGTGGCAAATTTACGGCCACCTAATAGTAATGAAAAACCGACCAGCCCCCCGGTTACGATCATAATGATTGAATACAGCGTATCGCGCATGAGCGTAGGTGCGGCATCGCCGGTTGCCATTAATGCGGAGATTAAGCTGACTTCAAGAATAACAACGGACAAACTGAGGATCAGCGACCCGTAGGGTTCGCCAAGTCGATGCGCTAATACGTCCGCATGACGGACAACGCTGAATGCGCTGCTTAATATACCAATAAGGGCCAGCGCATTAATACCGATGACCACTGGTAGTGACTGACTGCTCCCCCAGAAGAACAGGACTACCAGCGCCAAAATCGGGAAGACGAGAGAGGTCTCCTTGTGGCGGGTTTTTACCGCCTCATGTGCTTGTGTCATTGCATTAATTCTCCATCTCTGCAGGTATTTATAATTATAAAAAGTATTAAAGAATGTAAAAAATAACAGAAAACGTGGTTTTGTAGGTGACATTTTACGAAATTTTACTACATCACCTGTTTTCCCTCTCAAAGCGGCCAAAAACCAATTTCTTGTTTATAGACTGTTTAATTAACAGAAGGTTAGGTAAAGAAAATTTCTAAAAATGTCCATTATTGGCGTCTCGCCGCATTGTTAACCACACTTAAGGTTTAGCCTAAAAAGAGGAGTTCACAATGCCCTATAAATCTAAAAGCGATCTGCCTGACAGCGTGCAGCACGTTCTGCCAGCCCATGCTCAGGACATTTATAAAGAAGCTTTCAACAGCGCCTGGGAACAGTATAAAGACAAATCTGACCGCCGTGACGATGCCACCCGAGAAGAGACGGCACATAAGGTGGCGTGGGCCGCGGTTAAAAATGATTACCAAAAAGGTGATGATGGTAAATGGCATAAAAAGACGTAACAGTATCAATTATAATGCCTTTATAAACTCGCTTGCATCAGGCGTTAGCGAATCGTGCTACGCCGCGCGGTTACTGGCTTGCAAGCGAGCGGTGAATTGCCTATTGTCCAGCTATTGGTTTCAAAATGAGCAGTAAAAAAGCCCGGAAGGCGTCAAAAAAGTTGTCGCAGGGAAGCAGCAGTGGCGGAGGTGTAAGGTGTTAACGCGTGATTTTTTATTGAATGCCGACTGTAAGACGGCATTTGGTGCTATTGAAGAATCACTACTCTGGTCAGCGGAACAACGTGCAGCCTCACTGGCCGCCACGCTCGCTTGTCGACCAGATGATGGACCGGTGTGGATCTTCGGTTATGGATCGTTGATGTGGAACCCGGCCTTAGAGTTTGAAGAGTCCTGTACCGGCACATTAGTCGGCTGGCACCGTGCATTTTGTCTGCGCCTGACGGCGGGGCGAGGAACGGCGTGTCAGCCAGGCCGCATGCTGGCCCTGAAAGAGGGCGGACGTACCACCGGTGTGGCCTACCGCTTGCCGGACGCGTCGCTGGAACAAGAGCTTTCTCTGTTGTGGAAGCGAGAAATGATCACCGGATGCTATCTGCCGACCTGGTGCCAGCTGGCGCTTGATGACGGCCGTACGGTGAACGCGCTGGTGTTTATTATGGATCCGCGCCATCCGCTGTTTGAGTCAGACACGCGCGCGCAGGTGATCGCGCCGCTTATCGCCGCGGCCAGCGGACCTTTAGGCACCAATGCCCAGTATCTGTTCTCGCTGGAACAAGAGCTGGTCAAGCTGGGGATGCAGGATGATTGTCTTAATGATCTGGTGATCACGGTCAAACGATTGTTGGGAGAGAACCTGCCAGAAGGCGTTATGCGGCCAGGGTTTGCCTGAACCCGGCGTGGAATTGTATGCCCGAAAGCCAGGCGCTTTTCGGGCATGTCACGCTTAGGCTGCAATATAACTTATCGAATGCTCAAGCGACTGACTGTGGCTGTCGATCAGCACGTTCCAGACGCCGGTATAGGGCACGGTCAACCATGCGTTATCACGATCCTGCACGCTTAAGATGTCGGACTGCGTGTCTTTGACGTGATTTATTTCGCTCATCAGATGGATGTGACAGCGCTCGGAACAGCGCACAACCACCGTATCGCCACCAAATAACTTTAAACTTGCCTTCACTAATGCCATTTTTCACCCCGTTCTTGAAAACAACGTACTTTCTGTCGAAAGTGCTGCGTGATGTTGTTCACATTTCACTCATTGCATAACACCAAAGGGGGAGCAACAGGATGCTGATTTTGATCAAAAAATGGCATAACGATTAAACAAAAGTGACAAAACACCTCAAAAGGGTTGAACGGGCGTGCTAACGTTCAACGAAACCGCGCCCATCAAATATTAAATCCGGAAATTATCGACACTTTCAGTGCGCTTGCCTGAAAACGGTATATCAGAAGGTCAACACTTTATCTGCAGCCAGCGTCCATTGAGCCAGTTCTACCAGCGTGCCGACGGCCACTCCGTCAATTAACGGCAGCGCCGTGACCCCACGACCATCGGTGCAGGTTTTGCATAGTTTTACCGGAACATTTTGCGCTGTCAGGATCTCCAGCATTTGCTGAATATTGTAGCCTTCCGCGGGTTTCTGACCACGTAATCCTGCGGTTACGGCATCAGACATTAAAAACAGACGCAGGTCGAGAGCGGCTTCTTGTTCGCGCAGGGCGATAGCCAGACGCAGGCTGTTAAATAACGATTCGCTTCCATAAGCCGCTCCGTTTGCGACGATCACTATCTTTTGCATTTTTACTCCTGTTACTGCATGTAAGCGTTAATAACCGACACGTATGTTACACCTATTTCTCAATGCCAGGATAATGCCGAAAAAAGGGGGAGGGGCTGAAAATCAACGCTGAAAACGTTATGGTTTAAGATAAGTATGCCACTGTGGCTAATTGATGTAAGAAACCACTAACGATTTGAGCCGTATTATCTGTTCTTCTCTTGCTGTATTCGCACTCTTGCCGCTGGCAGGCGGTACTGCTAACGCGCAGTCGTCCTTTGTGCACCAGGCTGAAAACCCTTTCGATAACAATAGTGATGGCTTGCCCGATCTTGGCATGGCCCCGGAGTCGCGGGCAGGCGAAAAGCATTTTGCCGAAATGGTCAAAGCGTTTGGTGAAGCCAGCATGACTGATAACGGGCTTGATACCGGTGAACAGGCGAAGCAGTTCGCGTTTGGCCAGGTGCGTGATACGGTCAGCGAACAGGTGAATCAGCAACTGGAGTCCTGGCTCTCTCCCTGGGGAAATGCCAGTATCGGGTTGCAGGTTGATAACGAAGGCAGTTTTACCGGGAGTCGGGGAAGCTGGTTTGTGCCGTGGCAGGACAACCAACGTTATCTTACCTGGAGCCAGCTAGGAGTGACGCAACAGGACGACGGCTTAGTCAGTAATGCGGGGATTGGGCAACGTTGGGTACGCGACGGTTGGTTACTGGGTTACAACACCTTTTATGACAACTTACTGGATGAAAATCTGCCCCGCGGAGGCCTCGGCGCGGAGGCATGGGGCGAATATTTGCGCTTATCCGCTAACTATTATCAACCGTTGTCTTCCTGGCAGGATCGTTTTGCAACCCAGCAACAACGGATGGCCCGCGGCTACGATCTGACTGCGCAAATGCGGATGCCGTTCTATCAACACCTCAATACCAGCGTCAGCGTGGAACAGTATTTTGGCGACCGGGTGGATCTATTTCATTCGGGAACCGGGTATCACAATCCGGTGGCGGTGAACCTCGGGCTGAGCTATACACCGGTGCCGCTAATCACGGTGACAGCGCAGCATAAGCAGGGGGAAAGCGGCATCAGCCAGAATAACCTCGGCTTAACGCTTAGTTACCGTTTTGGCGTGCCGTTAAAAAAACAGTTGATGGTCAGTGAGGTGGCGAACAGCCGTTCACTGCGCGGCAGTCGTTATGACGATCCGCAGCGTAACAATTTGCCGACGCTGGAGTATCGCCAGCGTAAAACGCTGTCGGTATTTTTGGCCACGCCAGCCTGGGATCTCAAACCGGGAGAGACGGTGGCGCTGAAGCTGCAGGTGCGTAGTTTGCATGGGATCCGCCACCTGACGTGGCAGGGCGATACTCAGGCGTTGAGCTTAACGGCTGGCAGCAATAACCGAAGCGCGCAGGGCTGGACGATTATTATGCCGAAGTGGGACAGCAGAGAAGGTGCGACGAACCGCTGGCGGTTGTCTGTGGTGGTAGAAGATGAGCAGGGCCAGCGTGTCTCTTCCAATGAGATCACGCTATCACTGACCGAACCGTTTACTACCGTTTCGGAAAATGATCCTCGTTAACAATGACGCATGCGCGCGTTATCAGAAAATACGTTCCTGGTGCACCCATACCGCGGCTTCAACACGTGATTTGAGCTTCATTTTCTTCAGCATATGCTTCACGTGAACTTTTACCGTGCTTTCGGTGATGTCCAGGCGGCGAGCGATCATCTTGTTAGGCAGGCCCTGGGCGATGAGCTTAAGAATATCGCGTTCGCGCGGCGTCAGTTGGGTAACATCACGGTCGGACGTTGCGCGATTGGCGCGTAGGCTGGCGGCCAGAACCGGCGTTAAGGCTTCGCTCAGCACCATTTCACCGGCAGCCGCTTGCTGCAATGCTTTCAGCAAATCTTCCGGCTCCATATCTTTCAGTAGATAACCGTCGGCACCGCGCTTCAGTGCAGTAACCACGTCTTCTTCATGGTTGGATACGCTAAACACGACGATACGGCCTGACAGTGATTTCTCACGCAGCTTGTCGAGTGTTTCCAGACCGTTCATGCCGGGCATGTTGAGATCAAGAAGGATCAGATCGGGATCAAGGGATTCTGCCAGCTCGATACCCTGCTCACCATTGCTGGCTTCGCCGACAACGGTGATATCGGGCGCCATGCTGACAAGCTGTTTTACACCGGTTCGCAGCATCGGATGATCGTCGATCAACAGGATGGTTGCCGGTTCCAGATTACTCATGGGTATCTCCTTGGACTTCTGTGAAGTTTGTTTCGGGAATAAAAGTGACAGCAACTTCAGTACCGCCTGTCTCGCGACGGCGTACACGGCAATCGCCGCGCAAGCTCTGCGCACGGTCGCGCATGATTATCATGCCGTAGTGGTTACTGCGTTCGGCGTTTTCCGGTACGCCGCAGCCGTTATCTTGCACTGTTAGTTTGACCTGCTTACCATTTTGCACCACCGTCACGACCACTTCATCGGCCTGAGAGTGTTTGAGGGCGTTGCTCAGGGCTTCGCGCGCAATTTGTAGCAGGTGAATCGCCTGATGCGAAGGGACCAGACGCGGTGGCAGCTGATAATCCAGCTTAACCGTAAAGCCAAAACGCGCGCTGTATTCCTGACAGCTGGCTTCCAGCGCCGGTCTCAACCCAGGTTCCGTCAGCTGTAAACGGAAGGTCGTTAACAGCTCGCGCAGTTGCGCCCAGGAAGCGTTTAGCTCGTTACGAATCTGACTGAGCAGCTCGCGGCAGTTATCTGAAAGCGCATCGCCCTGCATCTGCAAACAGCTCACCTGCATCTTCATACAGGAGAGCGATTGTGCAATAGAATCATGAAGTTCGCGCGCAATGGTGGCACGCTCTTCCATCACGATCAACTGCTGCTGACGCTCCTGATGCCTGTCGAGTGCAAGCGTTGCGGTCAGTTGCTCAACCAGGGTATCAACCAGTTGCTGCTGATCGTGGCTGAGATGGCGTCCGTACGGCAAAGTCGCGAGCGGGATACCATACTGAGTATGGGCGTCGGTTAGCCGCCATTTCAGTGTGATACCGCCGTCAATGGCGGGTAGCGTACCGCGCGGACACAAATGGCAGCCTTTCTCATCACAGCTGACATTGGACTGGCAGGTAAATTCCTGATGATTATCTTCATCTTCCAGGTCATAGACCCGCAGTTCAATATCATGCAGCAGGGTCAAATTTTGCAGACCGTTCAGTACCGGAGAGAGGCGTTCGCACAACGGCACCTGAGAGTGCAGGCGGCGGTTGGCTTGCCACAGGAAAGAGAGGATCTGATTTTTGTGCTCCAGACCCGCCGTTTTCTCCTGTACCCGCTGTTCCAGCACCGCGTAACTTTCGGCCAGTTCTTCCGACATATTATTCAGCGCCGAGCCCAGCGCTGCCATCTCATTACGTCCACTGATATGTGCGCGTTGGGTAAAATCACGTTGACTGACGGCTCGCGCCATCGCCAGCAGTTGTTTCCACGGCTGTAACAGGCGCACGCGCAGCCAGATAATGGTGAAGACCAGCAGCAACGCCATAAATACGGCCATCAGGCGATGCAGCAGAACGACGCGTTCAATGCGTAATTCGGTGGTATGGTCAAAGGCGGTGACCAGCTTATCCAGTCCGCCCACAAAGCGCCTGACATCCTGCGCTACCGCATCAGGCGTTTGCGCATGCGCAAGCCCCGGTACCAGTTTGGTGTGCCAGTAATCCTGTAAGGCTTTTAACTGCGCCTGTTGTCCGTCACGCTGCGCGGCACGCGTCAATTCCGGGCTAAACGCCGTTTGCTCCATTTCATCCAGCAGTGGTTGATCGTTGGCGTCCAGCGGTATGGCCGCCAGCAGGCGATAGCTTTGCATGCGCAGCGATCCCGCTTTGTTGATTGCATGCGCGCTACCCTGAACGCCCTGAACCAGCCAGCCAGAGACTGCCATACCCGCCACGCCGATGGCAGTAGACAATAAAACAATCAGCGCCACCTGGTTGACCAGCGTAAGCGGGGAAAGACAACGTTTAAACATGGTGACTTGTTCCTTCGGGTTTTCGTAAAACCGAAAACCTTATTGAATGACGATTCTGCTGCAGGCAGTGGCGTTATTCTCGGCGATACACCGGAGTATACCCATACCTCAAACGGGCTACCCCTTAATTGCCGCCAGAGGGAGAGATCCTAAACGAGGGGGAGTAGGGGACGACAGAAGCGTGAAAAACCACATCTTTTTTACCGAAGTTATGTACTCATTTAGGATGATGATAAATTTCAGACATCAATAATGACACCTTTTCCTTTGATTTATATCAACTTACCTCCAGCTGTAAACCCTAATGTGGCAGGCATCGAAACAAGTATCAGAGGTGTCTATGAGTCACTCATCTGCCCCGGAAAGGGCATCTGGAGCTGTAATTACTGAATGGCGGCCGGAAGATCCCGCCTTCTGGCAGCAGCGTGGTCATCGAATCGCCAGCCGTAACCTGTGGATTTCCGTCCCTTGCTTGCTGCTGGCGTTTTGCGTGTGGATGTTATTTAGCGCCGTGGCGGTGAACTTACCGAAAGTCGGATTTGATTTCACCACTGAACAACTGTTCATGCTGACGGCATTACCTTCGGTGTCCGGCGCGCTGCTGCGTGTACCGTACTCCTTTATGGTCCCCCTGTTTGGTGGACGTCGCTGGACGGCGTTCAGCACCGGTATCCTGATCATTCCTTGCGTATGGTTAGGTTTTGCGGTGCAGGATACCTCCACGCCATTTAGTACCTTTATCATTATCTCGCTGTTGTGCGGTTTTGCCGGCGCGAACTTTGCCTCCAGCATGGCAAACATCAGCCTCTTCTTTCCAAAACAGAAACAGGGCGGCGCGCTGGGTCTGAACGGTGGTTTGGGTAACATGGGCGTCAGCGTGATGCAGTTGGTCGCTCCGCTGGTGGTTTCACTGTCAATCTTTGCCGCATTTGGCAGCCAGGGTGTTGAACAACCGGATGGTACGCAACTGTATCTGGCAAACGCCGCATGGATTTGGGTCCCGTTCCTGGCTGTATTAACGCTGGCCGCATGGTTTGGTATGAATGAACTGGCAACCTCAAAAGCTTCGCTGAAAGAGCAACTGCCGGTGCTGAAACGCGGGCACCTGTGGATTATGAGCCTGCTGTATCTGGCAACCTTCGGTTCATTTATCGGTTTCTCTGCCGGTTTCGCGATGCTGTCAAAAACGCAGTTTCCTGAGGTACAGATCCTGCATTACGCCTTCTTTGGACCGTTAATTGGCGCTCTGGCTCGTTCAGCAGGCGGCGCAATCTCTGACCGGCTGGGGGGGACCCGCGTAACGCTGGTGAACTTCGTGCTGATGGCTATTTTCAGTGCCTTACTGTTCCTGACGCTGCCATCAAACGGTGTCGGTGGCAACTTTATCGCCTTCTTTGCGGTGTTCCTGGCGCTGTTCCTGACGGCTGGTCTGGGGAGTGGTTCAACCTTCCAGATGATCTCCGTTATCTTTCGCAAGCTGACGATGGACAGAGTGAAAGCTGAAGGCGGTTCAGAAGAGAAAGCGATGCGCGAGGCGGCGACCGACACCGCGGCGGCGCTGGGCTTTATCTCAGCTATTGGTGCGATCGGCGGCTTCTTTATCCCGAAAGCATTCGGTACGTCCCTGGCATTAACTGGCTCTCCGGTCGATGCGATGAAAGTATTCCTGATCTTCTATGTCGCCTGTGTGGTTATCACCTGGGCGGTGTACGGACGTCATTCTAAAAAGTAAAAAAAGTAGTAACTGTTGATTATCCATTGCGCGGTGTTAGACCGCGCTTTTTTTTGCCCGCCATTAGTTACAACATACTTTTATATTGTGACGCGACAACAGCCTGTTAGAACGGTGCTCGTAATATGCTAAACAGGGGGGATACCCCTTAATACCCACTTATAAAGAATTTAACATTTGTATGATAAGTGAGTTTAAAAAACTCAATAAAATTCAATATGTTGATTGATTTATCGATATCCCACTAAGGGGGTATGTGAAAATCGACCCTCAATTTTCATCCCTGCCTGCCTTGATCGTTATCAATTCTCACGCCCTTTCAGAGCGTTACCTTCGCTCTCAATCAAGCAATGTCGATTTATCAGAGAGCCGTCAGGCTCCTACAGGAGAAAACCGATGAGTAAATTCCTGGACCGGTTTCGCTACTTCAAGCAGAAGGGCGAAACCTTTGCCGATGGGCACGGCCAGCTTCTCAATACCAACAGGGACTGGGAGGATGGATACCGCCAGCGTTGGCAGCATGACAAAATCGTGCGTTCAACCCACGGTGTAAACTGCACTGGCTCATGCAGCTGGAAAATCTATGTGAAAAATGGTCTGGTGACCTGGGAAACCCAGCAAACTGACTACCCACGCACTCGTCCAGATATGCCCAACCACGAGCCTCGCGGCTGCCCGCGTGGTGCAAGCTATTCATGGTATCTCTACAGCGCTAACCGTCTGAAATACCCGCTGATGCGCAAACGTCTGATGAAGATGTGGCGTGAAGCAAAAAGACTGCACAGCGATCCGGTAGAAGCATGGGCATCCATTATCGAAGACGCCGATAAAGCGAAAAGCTTCAAACAAGCGCGTGGTCGTGGTGGATTCGTTCGTTCTTCCTGGCAGGAAGTGAATGAGCTGATTGCCGCATCTAACGTTTACACCATCAAAACCTATGGTCCTGACCGCGTCGCAGGCTTCTCGCCGATCCCGGCGATGTCGATGGTTTCTTATGCGTCCGGCGCACGTTATATGTCGCTGATTGGCGGGACCTGCCTGAGCTTCTATGACTGGTACTGTGACCTGCCGCCAGCTTCCCCGCAGACCTGGGGCGAGCAGACCGACGTACCGGAATCTGCCGACTGGTATAACTCCAGCTACATTCTGGCATGGGGCTCTAACGTGCCGCAGACCCGTACCCCGGATGCGCACTTCTTTACTGAAGTTCGTTATAAAGGCACCAAAACAGTAGCAATTACCCCGGACTACGCAGAAATCGCCAAACTGTGCGACCTGTGGCTGGCTCCGAAGCAGGGAACCGATGCGGCGATGGCAATGGCGATGGGTCATGTCATGCTGCGCGAGTTCCACCTCGATAACCCGAGCCAATATTTCACCGACTACGTTCGTCGTTATACCGACATGCCAATGCTGGTGATGCTCGAAGAGCGCGACGGCTACTATGCTGCTGGTCGTATGCTGCGTGCTGCGGATCTGGTTGACTCTCTGGGGCAGGAAAATAACCCGGAATGGAAAACTGTCGCTATCAACAGCAACGGCGAAATGGTTGCGCCAAACGGTTCAATTGGTTTCCGTTGGGGCGAAAAAGGCAAATGGAATCTTGAGCAGCGCGACGGCACGTCCGGTGATGAAACCGAACTGCAGCTCAGCCTGCTGGGTAGCCAGGATGATATCGCTGAAGTGGGCTTCCCGTACTTTGGTGGCGAAGGCACCGAGCACTTCAGTAAAGTCGAACTGGAAAACATTCTGCTGCATAAATTGCCCGTTAAACGCCTGCAACTGGCCGATGGATCGACGGCGCTGGTGACCACCGTTTACGATCTGACTATGGCCAACTACGGCCTGGAACGTGGTCTGAACGATGAAAACTGCGCGACCAGCTACGATGACGTGAAAGCGTACACGCCAGCGTGGGCAGAAAAAATTACAGGCGTATCACGTTCTCAGATTGTACGCATCGCCCGTGAATTTGCGGATAACGCAGATAAAACGCACGGTCGTTCGATGATTATCGTCGGCGCCGGTTTGAACCACTGGTACCACCTCGATATGAACTATCGTGGCCTGATCAATATGCTGGTGTTCTGTGGCTGTATCGGCCAGAGCGGCGGCGGCTGGGCCCACTACGTAGGGCAGGAAAAACTGCGTCCGCAAACCGGCTGGCAGCCGCTGGCGTTTGCTCTTGACTGGCAGCGTCCGCCTCGTCATATGAACAGCACCTCCTACTTCTATAACCACTCCAGCCAATGGCGCTATGAGACGGTGACTGCGCAGGAACTGCTGTCCCCGATGGCAGACAAATCCCGCTATAGCGGTCATTTGATTGACTTTAACGTTCGCGCTGAACGTATGGGCTGGTTACCGTCTGCGCCGCAGTTAGGGACTAACCCGCTGTATATCGCGAAAGAAGCGCAGAAAGCAGGTATGACGCCGGTGGACTACACCGTTAAATCCCTGAAAGAAGGTTCTATTCGCTTTGCGGCAGAGCAGCCGGAAAACGGTAAAAACCATCCGCGTAACCTGTTTATCTGGCGTTCAAACCTGCTCGGTTCTTCCGGTAAAGGCCACGAGTACATGCTCAAGTATCTGCTGGGTACTGAACATGGTATTCAGGGCAAAGATCTCGGCCAGCAGAGCGGCGTGAAGCCAGAAGAAGTGGAATGGCAGGATAACGGACTGGACGGCAAACTGGATCTGGTCGTTACGCTGGACTTCCGCCTGTCGAGTACCTGTCTGTATTCCGATATCGTGCTGCCGACCGCTACCTGGTATGAAAAAGACGACATGAATACCTCGGATATGCATCCGTTTATTCATCCTCTGTCTGCGGCCGTTGACCCGGCCTGGGAATCGAAGAGCGACTGGGAAATCTATAAAGCCATCGCCAAGAAATTCTCTGAAGTTTGTGTGGGCCACCTCGGTAAAGAAACCGACGTCGTTACGCTGCCGATACAGCACGACTCCGCCGCTGAACTGGCGCAGCCGCTGGACGTGAAGGACTGGAAAAAAGGGGAATGCGACCTGATTCCAGGTGTTACGGCGCCGCACATCATGACCGTTGAGCGTGATTATCCGGCAACGTACGAGCGTTTCACCTCCATCGGTCCATTGATGGAAAAAATCGGTAACGGCGGTAAAGGGATTGCCTGGAACACCCAGAGCGAAATGGATCTGCTGCGTAAGCTCAACTACACCAAGGCTGACGGTCCGGCGAAAGGCCAACCGATGCTGGATACCGCCATTGATGCTGCTGAGATGATCCTGACGCTGGCTCCGGAAACTAACGGTCAGGTTGCCGTTAAAGCCTGGGCGGCGCTGAGTGAATTTACCGGTCGTGACCATACGCATCTGGCGCTGAATAAAGAAGACGAAAAAATTCGTTTCCGCGACATCCAGGCGCAGCCGCGCAAAATTATCTCCAGTCCGACCTGGTCAGGTCTGGAAGATGAACATGTGTCTTATAACGCCGGTTATACCAACGTTCATGAGCTGATCCCATGGCGTACGCTGTCTGGTCGCCAGCAGTTGTATCAGGATCACCAGTGGATGCGTGACTTCGGTGAGAGCCTGCTGGTGTATCGTCCGCCAATCGACACCCGTTCGGTGAAAGCGGTGATCGGCGAGAAATCTAACGGTAACCCGGAAAAAGCGCTCAACTTCCTGACGCCGCACCAGAAATGGGGTTTCCACTCCACCTACAGCGACAACCTGCTGATGCTGACGCTGTCTCGCGGTGGTCCGATTGTGTGGATGAGTGAAGTTGATGCGAAGGATCTGGGTATCGAAGATAACGACTGGATCGAAGTCTTCAACAGCAACGGGGCGCTGACGGCGCGTGCAGTTGTCAGCCAGCGTGTGCCGGCCGGGATGACCATGATGTACCACGCGCAGGAACGTATTGTTAACCTGCCGGGTTCTGAAATCACCCAGCAGCGCGGCGGGATCCACAACTCGGTAACCCGTATTACGCCGAAACCAACTCACATGATCGGTGGTTATGCGCAACTGGCATACGGCTTTAACTACTACGGTACCGTCGGTTCAAACCGCGATGAGTTCGTAGTTGTACGTAAGATGAAGAACATTAACTGGTTGGATGGCGAAGGCAATGACCAGGTACAGGAGAGCGTAAAATGAAAATTCGTTCACAAGTCGGCATGGTGCTGAATCTCGATAAGTGCATCGGCTGCCACACCTGTTCAGTGACCTGCAAAAACGTCTGGACCAGCCGTGAAGGTATGGAGTACGCCTGGTTCAACAACGTCGAAAGTAAGCCTGGCGTTGGCTTCCCGAACGACTGGGAAAACCAGGAAAAATGGAAGGGCGGTTGGATCCGTAAAATCAATGGCAAGCTGCAGCCGCGCATGGGTAACAAAGCACTGCTGCTGGGTAAAATCTTTGCTAACCCGCATCTGCCGGGCATGGATGATTACTATGAGCCGTTTGATTTTGACTACCAAACGTTGCACAACGCCCCAGCAGACAGTAAGGCGCAGCCGATTGCCCGTCCGCGTTCGCTGATCACCGGTCAGCGGATGGATAAAATCACCAGCGGTCCGAACTGGGAAGAAATTCTGGGGGGCGAGTTCGAAAAACGCGCCAAAGACCAGAACTTCGAAAACATGCAGAAGGCGATGTACGGTCAGTTCGAAAATACCTTCATGATGTATCTGCCGCGTTTGTGTGAGCATTGCCTTAACCCGGCGTGCGTGGCGACCTGCCCAAGCGGCGCTATCTACAAGCGTGAAGAAGATGGCATCGTGCTGATCGACCAGGATAAATGTCGCGGCTGGCGTATGTGTATCACTGGCTGCCCGTATAAGAAGATCTACTTCAACTGGAAGAGCGGGAAATCTGAGAAGTGCATTTTCTGCTACCCGCGTATCGAAGCCGGTCAGCCGACCGTTTGTTCCGAAACCTGCGTAGGCCGTATTCGTTACCTCGGCGTACTGCTGTATGACGCAGATGCGATCGAAAGTGCGGCAAGCACGGAGCACGAGAAAGATCTGTACCAGCGTCAACTGGACGTGTTCCTCGATCCAAACGATCCGGCTGTTATTGAACAAGCGCTGAAAGATGGTATTCCGCTGAGCGTCATTGATGCTGCACAGCAGTCGCCGGTTTACAAAATGGCGATGGACTGGAAGCTGGCGCTGCCGCTGCATCCGGAATACCGCACGCTACCGATGGTCTGGTACGTGCCGCCTTTGTCACCGATCCAGTCTGCCGCCGATGCGGGCGAGCTGGGCAGCAACGGTATTCTGCCGGACGTTGACAGTCTGCGTATCCCGGTTCAGTACCTGGCGAACCTGCTGACCGCAGGCGACACTCAGCCGGTACTGTTGGCGCTGAAACGTATGCTGGCGATGCGTCACTACAAACGTGCGGAAACCGTTGACGGTAAAGTTGATACCCGTGCGCTGGAAGAGGTGGGCTTAAGCGAAGCGCAGGCACAGGAAATGTATCGTTATCTGGCGATTGCTAACTACGAAGATCGTTTCGTGGTACCGAGCAGCCATCGTGAACTGGCGCGTGACGCGTTCCCGGAGAAAAGCGGTTGTGGCTTTACCTTCGGTGACGGTTGCCACGGTTCTGATACTAAATTCAATCTGTTCAACAGCCGCCGCATCGACGCTGTCGATGTGACCAGCAAAACGGAGCCGCACCAATGATTGAACTTGTCATTGTTTCGCGTCTGCTCGAGTACCCGGATGCTGCCTTGTGGCAGCATCAGCAGGAACTTTTCGATGCACTCGCGTCATCTGAGAACCTGGATAAAGAGGATGCCCAGACTCTGGGCATTTTCCTGCGCGATCTCACCGCGCAGGACATGCTGGATGTGCAGGCAAGCTATAGCGAACTGTTTGACCGTGGCCGCGCCACCTCGTTGCTGCTGTTTGAACATGTACACGGCGAGTCCCGCGATCGTGGTCAGGCTATGGTTGACCTGATGGCGCAGTATGAACAGCACGGTCTGCAGCTCGACAGCCGCGAACTTCCCGATCATCTGCCGCTGTATCTGGAATACCTTGCGCAGTTGCCGAAAAGCGAAGCATTAGGGGGGTTACAGGATATCGCGCCGATTCTGGCGCTGCTCAGCGCTCGCTTGCAACAGCGTGAAAGCCGTTATGCGGTGCTGTTCGATCTGCTGTTAAAACTGGCGAATACCGTTATCGACAGCGATAAAGTGGCTGAAAAAATTGCAGATGAAGCGCGTGACGATACCCCACAAGCGCTGGATGCGGTCTGGGAAGAAGAGCAGGTGAAATTCTTCGCCGATCAGGGGTGTGGTGAGTCGGAAATTTCCGCTCACCAGCGTCGTTTTGCCGGGGCTGTTGCGCCGCAGTATCTGAATATCACCACCGGAGGACAGCAATAATGCACTTCCTGAATACGTTCTTCTTTGACATCTATCCATACATCGCGGGTTCTGTCTTTCTGATTGGCAGTTGGCTGCGTTATGACTATGGGCAGTATACCTGGCGCGCGGCTTCCAGTCAGATGCTGGATCGCAAAGGGATGAACCTGGCGTCAAACCTGTTCCACATCGGGATCCTGGGGATTTTTGCCGGGCACTTCCTTGGCATGCTGACACCACACTGGATGTATGAAGCGTGGCTGCCGCTTGAAGTGAAACAAAAGATGGCGATGTTCGCGGGTGGTGCCAGTGGTGTGATGTGTTTGATTGGCGGCGTTCTGCTGCTGAAACGCCGCCTGTTCAGCCCACGTGTGCGGGCGACCACTACCGGAGCGGACATTCTGATCCTCTCCCTGCTGGTGATCCAGTGTGCGCTGGGCCTGCTGACCATTCCGTTCTCCGCCCAGCATATGGACGGCAGCGAGATGATGAAGCTGGTGAACTGGGCGCAGACAGTGGTGACCTTCCAGGGTGGTGCGTCTCAATATCTGGATGGCGTCGCGTTCATTTTCCGTATGCACCTGGTGCTGGGTATGACGCTGTTCCTGTTGTTCCCGTTCTCGCGTCTGGTGCACATCTGGAGCGTTCCGGTCGAATATCTGACGCGCAAATACCAGATTGTTCGTGCGCGTCATTAATCGGTTATCTGTGTAAGACAAAACCCCGCTCCGGCGGGGTTTTTTTACGACTAATTGCCGGATAAGCATTGTGCATCAGGTAAATTGCCGACCCGAATTGAGGCTTGATCGAGGGTCGGGTATGGGGCATTACAGATGGATGGGATGCTGGTGCTTTATGGGGTGATGGTGGTGGGGGAAGGATTACTCAGCGCGGTGCGCTTCGCCCTTCGGGTCGTTGCCTGCGGCAACGCTTTCTCGC
>NZ_JAOWDG010000056.1:0-8426 GCF_030334745.1 Citrobacter sp. Cb080
TGACCTGCTCCCCGTTGATTAGTACACCCCGATGTTAGTAATGTCTTCATAAGCCACATGAGGACATCCCCATGAAGAAGCGTTTTTCCGACGAACAGATCATCAGTATTCTCCGCGAAGCCGAAGCTGGGGTACCCGCCCGTGAACTCTGCCGCAAGCATGCCATTTCCGATGCCACGTTTTACATCTGGCGTAAGAAGTATGGCGGTATGGAGGTGCCTGAAGTTAAGCGCCTGAAGTCGCTTGAGGAAGAGAACGCCAGACTCAAGAAGCTGCTTGCCGAAGCCATGCTGGATAAAGAGGCGCTTCAGGTGGCTCTTGGGCGAAAGTACTGACGACAGACCAGAAGCGGGAAGCCGTGATGTTGATGTGTGATGCGACCGGTCTGTCGCAACGTCGTGCCTGCAGGCTTACAGGTTTATCCCTGTCGACCTGCCGCTATGAGGCTCACCGTCCGGCTGCTGATGCGCATTTATCAGGGCGCATCACTGAGCTGGCACTGGAGCGCAGGCGTTTTGGCTACCGTCGTATTTGGCAGTTGCTGCGCCGTGAAGGGCTTCATGTTAATCATAAGCGCGTGTACCGGCTTTATCACCTCAGTGGCCTGGGCGTAAAACGCAGAAGACGTCGTAAAGGGCTGGCAACAGAACGTCTGCCGCTGCTCCGTCCGGCGGCGCCCAATCTGACCTGGTCGATGGATTTCGTCATGGACGCACTTTCCACCGGTCGCAGGATCAAGTGTCTTACCTGCGTCGATGATTTCACAAAGGAATGCCTGACGGTCACTGTTGCCTTTGGGATTTCAGGCGTTCAGGTCACGCGTATTCTGGACAGCATTGCACTGTTTCGAGGCTATCCGGCGACGATAAGAACTGACCAGGGGCCGGAGTTCACTTGCCGTGCACTGGATCAATGGGCCTTTGAGCATGGTGTTGAGTTGCGCTTAATCCAGCCGGGCAAGCCAACGCAGAACGGATTTATTGAGAGCTTTAACGGACGATTTCGCGATGAATGTTTGAATGAGCACTGGTTCAGCGATATCGTTCATGCCAGGAAAATTATTAATGACTGGCGGCAGGATTATAACGAATGCCGCCCGCACTCCACGCTGAATTATCAGACACCGTCTGAATTTGCAGCGGGCTGGAGAAAGGGTCATTCTGAGAATGAAGATTCCGACGTTACTAACTGAGTGTTGTATCTAATCGTGGGGGCAGGTCAATGGGTATAAAAGCGCAGGTGAGTATCGCGCACAAGCTGGGGTTCACATCACACCAGAATGCAGTTCCGCTGTTACGTGAGCTCATCTTGCATAATGAGTCCGAAGAGACATTTCAGGATCTGACGCTGCATCTGCGGACCGCGCCAGCCGTGCTCGAAGATAAAAAATGGAATATCGACCGCCTGCTTCCCGGTACTTCACTGGATATCAGGGATCGGGATGTCAAACTTAATGCCAAATGGCTCGCCGAACTGACCGAAAGCGTACTCTGCGAAGTCACCATAAGTTTGTGCCAGGGTGAGGAAGAAATCTTCATTACTCATTATTCGCTTGAGGCACTTGCGAAAAATGAATGGGGCGGCAGCGCAATGATTGAATTGCTCCCTTCATTTATCATTCCTAATGATCCGGCGGTAGATCGTGTACTCAAGGCAGCCTCTGATGTCCTTCGCCGTGCAGGCAAGAATGACGCTCTTGATGGTTATGAAAGCAAGTCGAGAACTCGTGTCTGGGAAATTACCTCAGCTCTCTGGACTGCTGTCTGCAACCTCAATATCAGTTATGCCCTTCCCCCAGCCAGCTTTGAACGGAATGGCCAGAAAATTCGCACACCAGGCATCATTCTGGAAGGTAAAGTCGCGACCTGTCTGGATACAACCTTATTATTTGCTTCAGCACTGGAACAGATTGGTTTGAATTCACTGCTAATGCTCAGTGAAGGTCATGCGTTTGCTGGCGTCTGGTTACAACCACAGGAATTTTCGCAGCTAGTGACAGAAGACGTCTCTGCGGTGCGCAAACGTGTCGACCTAAAAGAAATGGTCGTATTTGAGACAACTCTCGCGACCAGAGCCCACCCGCCTTCATTTACTCAGGCATCTGATGAAGCGTTAAAGTATCTTAACGAGGATGTTTTTCACGCAGCCATTGATTCGCGTCGCGCGCGGATGCAGAAAATTCGGCCACTGGCTTTGGGTGTCACTCGCCTTGAAGAACAGCCTGATGCTGAGGAGGTTATTTCTCATGGGTTTGAGGACGCACCCTCTCTCCCTGATGTTGACATTGATATTGAAACAGCTGGCGAAAAAGAAGCTGGGGGCCGGCTTGTACAATGGCAACGAAAACTTCTGGACTTAACCACCCGTAACCGCCTGTTACACCTGCCTGAAAGCGCTAAAGGCATTCGTTTGATCTGTGCGAATCCGGGCCATCTTGAAGATAAGCTAGCTGAAGGCAAACGCATTCGCATTGTCCCGCTCCCTGATCTAGAGAGTGGAGGCCGCGATGCCGAACTTTATCAGCAGCTCACAAACGAGAACCTGCGGGAAGAATACGCCCAGATTGCGCTGGAACGCGGTGAAGTCGTCTCCGCAATGGAAAAATACCGCCTCGAGTCATCCCTAATCGACCTCTATCGAAAATCGAAAAGTGATTTGGAGGAAGGTGGTGCCAACACTCTTTTCCTCGCTGTGGGCTTCCTTAAATGGAAAAAATCCGCTGATGATCCCAAAAGTTACTCAGCTCCACTGATACTACTGCCGATTCAGCTTGACCGTAAAAGTGTACTTTCGGGCGTGTCCATGCGTTTGCTGGAAGAAGAGCCCCGCTTCAACCTTACTCTGCTTGAACTGCTACATAATGACTTTGCTCTGACAATTAACGGCCTCGATGGCGATCTGCCCACCGATGAAAGTGGTGTTGATGTGGATGGCATCTGGAATATGGTACGGCGTGCTGTGCGCGACATACCCGGTTTCGAAGTCACCCGTGATGTCGTGATTGGCACATTCTCTTTTGCCAAATATCTGATGTGGAAAGATCTAATCGATCGGGCACCTCAGTTGATGCAAAGTGCGCTGGTAAAGTATCTCATCGAACGCGGCCAGGACAATGCCGTTCTGGATAAGAGCGGAGAAGTCATCAACGTTGAGGAACTCGATGACAACGTCAATACGCAGGATCTTTTCCTACCGCTGCCTGCAGATTCCTCGCAAATCGCCGCCGTTGTAGCCTCTGCAAAAGGGAGGGATTTTGTTCTGGATGGCCCCCCGGTACCGGTAAGTCGCAAACCATAGCCAATATGATCGCGCATAATCTTGCGCTGGGAAGACGCGTACTTTTTGTTGCTGAGAAGAAAGCGGCACTGGATGTGGTCTATCGCAGGCTTGAGGCTCAGGGACTCGGTGAATTTTGTCTGGAACTGCACTCGAGCAAAACGTCCAAGATGGATTTTCTGAAACAGCTAGAGCGGGCATGGGATGCGCGTGATCTACTGACCACCTCGGAGTGGAAGGAAGAAGCGGCCAAGGTGCAGCACCTGCGAGACAAACTCAATGAGGTTGTCCGTTTGCTCCATCTGCGCTGGCCAAATGGCTTAACGCTCCATCAGGCAATGGGCACGGTTATCAGGGATGCAAGTAGCGCCACGCCGCACTTTAGCTGGCCTGCATCGACTTTGCATTCTTCTTCAGAGATGACTCAGTTCAGAGAGATAGTAAAACGTCTGGAGCTGAACCGTGATACCTGGAAACAGCACGGCGATCATTTTGACCTCATCACGCAGGCTGACTGGACCAATGGGTGGCAGTCTTCTCTCATTGCTGCAGCGAATTCATTGCCTGCAATCATCGATCACCTTGAAAACGCCACCGAGGAATTACTGAAGGTGACGGGAGTTACTCTGGACTCTACTGAGCCCGAGAGACTGTCGCAACTAACTTCATTCTGTGAATTATTGACGGAAGCTTACGGCATTGATCTGAATTTCATGTTCGCACCGGATGCCACAAGCCGTATAGAGTCAGCGAATAAAGCCGTTCACCTCCTGAAAGAGATTGAAGTGACCAAAGGCTAATCTGTCAGTTACCTACCCTGGTAACAGCTGGCAGTACGTTAATGCTCCGCAGATCAGAAACGCACTTGACGTCGCTGACAAAAAATTCTGGTTCTTTGCGACCAGTGCCCGCAAGAAAGTCATTGGTGAAGTTATCCGACAATACTCGCTAACGTCAGCTCCCGACTTATCCGTTGATCTCCCCATTGCTGAAACTCTGCAGACATTGCTGCAACGTCTGACCGAGCTTAACTCTGTCACTTTATCCCTGCCGGGTTGGGCTGGGCTGGATACCAACGTTGCACAGTTGCAGACCACCCTGGAACTTGCAGAATCTATCCGCAATTCGCTTGGTGGTTTTGCTTCTTCGCCACAGCAGTTGGTCGAGATCCGCACTGCTGTAAAAAATCTGATTATTGATGCCAATGACCTTCTCGGTTCGCAGGGTGTTATCTCCGCCCTGACTCGGAAACTGCGCACAGCAATCGCCAATTTCAATGATGCACAGGTTAGCTTCTGCAATCTGATAAAACCAGCTGAGGACAAACCATCGCTCCCGGCACTGCGTGACTGCGCACTCAATATCCTGCAACATCAGTCTGCTCTTAAAGCCTGGAGTGACTGGAGCCGTGTACGTGAGGAAGCGATTTCACATGGCCTGCAGCCAGTTATCAACGCGCTGATCCATCTTAACTCAGGAGAAATAAGCGCTGCAGAGATTTTTGAAACTGCCTATTGCCGCTGGTTTGCATCGTGGATGATCGATTCAGAGCCGCTGCTGCACAATTTTGTGCCGGCTGAGCACATGAGTGATATTGAAGCTTACCGTGCTCAAACCGATCGTCTGGCCAAACTGACAGTACGCTATATCCGTGCTCGTTTATGTGGCGTCATTCCTGCAAAAAATGAGGTCAGCAAGCAGAGTGGTTTTGCACTGCTTAAACATGAACTACAGAAACCCCGTCGTCATAAACCGGTACGCCAGATGGCAGCCGAAATGGGCGATGCCATGGCCAAACTTGCCCCCTGCATGCTGATGAGTCCGCTTTCAGTCGCCCAGTTCCTGCCCTCCGACCAAGCCTTGTTTGATCTGGTGATTTTCGATGAGGCATCGCAGATTGCCCCGTGGGATGCTATCGGCACCATGGCGCGTGGCAAACAGGTGGTAATCGCCGGTGATCCCCGCCAGATGCCGCCAACCAGCTTCTTTAATCGTGCAGCTAATGACACGGACGATGATACTGAAGAAGATATGGAAAGCATTCTGGATGAGTGTCTTGCTGCCGGCCTGTATAACCACAGCCTGAGCTGGCATTACCGGAGCCGTCATGAAAGCCTGATTACCTTCTCCAACCATCGCTACTATGACAGCAACCTGATTACGTTCCCCGCTTCCGAAACAAAGCAAAGTGCTGTCCAGTGGTGCAAGGTTACAGGCGTCTACTCTAAAGGGAAAGGACGTCATAATCAGGTCGAGGCAGAAGCGATCGTCGCTGAAACGGTGAAGCGACTGACTGATAAAGAGTTCGTTGCATCAGGCAGATCGATAGGCATTATCACGCTGAATACTGAACAGCAAAAGCTAGTCAGCGATCTGCTGGACCGTGCCAGACAGCATCACCCTGAAATTGAACCCTTCTTCCAGTCTGAACTGGAAGAACCTGTTGTGGTTAAAAACCTCGAAACGGTTCAGGGGGATGAACGCGATTTGATCATAATTAGCATCGGGTACGGCCCGACTGAGCCGGGCGCAAATACAATGTCGATGAATTTTGGCCCGCTTAATCGCGAGGGAGGCTGGCGCCGGCTGAATGTTGCCGTCACACGTGCGCGACAGGAAATGATGGTCTTCAGCTCGTTCGATCCTTCCTTCATCGACCTTAATCGGACCAGCGCCCGCGCGGTTGCTGACCTCAAACACTTTATTGAGTTTGCCCAGCGCGGCCCTGAAGCTCTTTCTCAGGCAGTACGTGGGTCTGTAGGCGGTTATGACTCACCGTTTGAAGAGGCAGTAGCAAATGGTCTGAGGAGAAAAGGCTGGCATGTTGTCCCGCAAATTGGCGTATCCCGTTTCCGTATTGATTTGGGGATCGTTCATCCGGATAAGCCTGGCGACTATCTTGTCGGTGTTGAATGTGACGGTGCCACTTACCATAGCGCAGCAACAGCACGCGATCGCGATAAAGTCCGCAGCGCTATCCTACAGGGCCTGGGCTGGAAATTACTGCGCCTCTGGTCAACTGAATGGTGGATTGATAAAGAAGGTGCACTCGACAGGCTGGATACAGCAATAAATCGCCTGCTGGAGGAATCCAGAGCAGCGGAAGCCGCACTGATTGCTGAAGCAGAAAAACAAAAGCAGATTACGCCAGTCATCGGTCATGTAACCAATGATGCCAGTGAAGACATACTGGTATCTGAAATTACACCTGTCGCTAATGATGAAGAAATATCCACGTCAGTAAACCCTATCATCACGCCTCCCGCCGAAGTAAGCGAAGATGATGGTGGCACTGAGTTGAAGTATGCATCTACAGCTTCTCAGAATAACAACAAGCCAGCGCATGCCGGTAAGTATGTCGTTAACGATCTTCAGGAATGGCACGACAGGACAGATGCAGAACAATTCTATATCGCTGAATATGATGAGACACTTAAAACCCTCATTGAAGCTGTGGTAACAAGTGAATCACCCGTTCTGGATACAACGCTTGTGCAACGCATCGCACGTATACACGGCTTCACTCGCGCTGGCAGACTGATACGTGAACGCGTAATGGAAATTGTGGATCAACACTATCACCTTGCAGCCGATCACTCAGGTGAAAACTTCGTCTGGCTGTCCGCTGAGCAACGTGCTGACTGGAATGCGTTTCGTTTGCCTGCCACGGATAACGACATTCGCCAGGTTGACGCGATTCCTAGTGAGGAATTACGCGCACTGGCGCTGAGTATTAAAGGTGACAATAAGATACAGGAAATGACCCGCTCGCTTGGAATTAAGCGCCTGACCAGTCAGGCAAAAAAAAGGATTGTGATCTTGACCCTCCATCTCCGAACAGCTTTTGTATCTTAAGTTAACGATGTCCGCTGCCGCCGGTATTCCCTCGGGGAGTGATATCCCAGCGCGCTGTGCGGGTGGTTTTCATTGTAATGCGTGAACGCTACTGCAAGGTTTCGCAGTGCTGTTCTCACATCCGGTTTTGGCATGAACGCGATATAGTCTTCTTTCATCGTTTTCACGAACCGTTCGGCCATGCCATTACTCTGCGGGCTGCTCACCGCTGTTGTGCAGGGCTCCAGATTCAGCTCTCTCGCGAACCTCCGCGTTTCATACGCGGTATACGCTGAACCGTTATCCGTCAGCCACTGCACCGCTGTGTCGGGCAACCTGTCGCCGAAGCGCTTTTCCACCGACCTCAGCATCACATCCTGCACGGTCGAACTGTCATAGCCTCCCGTGCTTGCTGCCCAGTCTATGGCCTCACGGTCGCAGCAGTCCAGCGCGAACGTTACCCGCAGTTTTTCGCCGTTGTCGCAGCCGAACTCGAAGCCATCTGAACACCAGCGCATATCGCTTTCTGCCACCGCTATCTTGCCCTTATGTTCACGCTTCGGTCGCTCTGGTTTGTGATGCAACAACAACAGGTTATGCTCACGCATTATCCTGTAAAGCCGTTTGGCATTCACAGGTAGCTGTCCCTCTGTGCGACGTTGCTTGCGCAGGATGCCCCACACGCGTCGATAACCATAACTCGGCATATCGCTGATAATGTTGAGGATAGCCGACAGTATTTCTGCGTCTGCTTCTTCATTACGCCGGTTACAGCGCCTGTCCTGCCAGTCGGCAGAACGGTTAATCCGCAGTGACAGTTGCGCACGCGACACGCCCATGGTCCGGCAGACCATGGCTATTCCCCGTCCTTTGGCAACAAGGGCGCGTGCGCTATCCATTTTCGCGACTGACCGTACTCCACGGCTTCTTTCAGGATCTCAACTTCCATCGTCTTCTTGCCCAGAAGGCGCTGAAGCTCCCGGACCTGCTTCAGAGCAGCAGTAAGCTCAGAAGCAGGAACGACTTCCTCTCCAGCCGCAACGGCGGTGAGGCTGCCTTCCTGATATTGCTTCTTCCACTTAAACAGCAGGCTGGGCTGGATACCATGCAGGCGGGCGACATGGGAGACATTCATACCCGGCTCCATCGTCTGCTGGATAATGGCGATCTTCTCCTGAGGAGTTTTACGTTTACGGACTTCTTGCCCTAACAGGATCCCGGTCATCTCAAAATTGGCGTTAGTGTTAGACATATATTCAAGCCTATCTCTTATCTGGAGATACAGCTACTGTCCGGTGTTTCAGGGGGCTACATCA
>NZ_JAOWDG010000057.1:0-3124 GCF_030334745.1 Citrobacter sp. Cb080
TGATCTTGACCCTCCATCTCCGAACAGCTTTTGTATCTTAAGTTAACGATGTCCGCTGCCGCCGGTATTCCCTCGGGGAGTGATATCCCAGCGCGCTGTGCGGGTGGTTTTCATTGTAATGCGTGAACGCTACTGCAAGGTTTCGCAGTGCTGTTCTCACATCCGGTTTTGGCATGAACGCGATATAGTCTTCTTTCATCGTTTTCACGAACCGTTCGGCCATGCCATTACTCTGCGGGCTGCTCACCGCTGTTGTGCAGGGCTCCAGATTCAGCTCTCTCGCGAACCTCCGCGTTTCATACGCGGTATACGCTGAACCGTTATCCGTCAGCCACTGCACCGCTGTGTCGGGCAACCTGTCGCCGAAGCGCTTTTCCACCGACCTCAGCATCACATCCTGCACGGTCGAACTGTCATAGCCTCCCGTGCTTGCTGCCCAGTCTATGGCCTCACGGTCGCAGCAGTCCAGCGCGAACGTTACCCGCAGTTTTTCGCCGTTGTCGCAGCCGAACTCGAAGCCATCTGAACACCAGCGCATATCGCTTTCTGCCACCGCTATCTTGCCCTTATGTTCACGCTTCGGTCGCTCTGGTTTGTGATGCAACAACAACAGGTTATGCTCACGCATTATCCTGTAAAGCCGTTTGGCATTCACAGGTAGCTGTCCCTCTGTGCGACGTTGCTTGCGCAGGATGCCCCACACGCGTCGATAACCATAACTCGGCATATCGCTGATAATGTTGAGGATAGCCGACAGTATTTCTGCGTCTGCTTCTTCATTACGCCGGTTACAGCGCCTGTCCTGCCAGTCGGCAGAACGGTTAATCCGCAGTGACAGTTGCGCACGCGACACGCCCATGGTCCGGCAGACCATGGCTATTCCCCGTCCTTTGGCAACAAGGGCGCGTGCGCTATCCATTTTCGCGACTGACCGTACTCCACGGCTTCTTTCAGGATCTCAACTTCCATCGTCTTCTTGCCCAGAAGGCGCTGAAGCTCCCGGACCTGCTTCAGAGCAGCAGTAAGCTCAGAAGCAGGAACGACTTCCTCTCCAGCCGCAACGGCGGTGAGGCTGCCTTCCTGATATTGCTTCTTCCACTTAAACAGCAGGCTGGGCTGGATACCATGCAGGCGGGCGACATGGGAGACATTCATACCCGGCTCCATCGTCTGCTGGATAATGGCGATCTTCTCCTGAGGAGTTTTACGTTTACGGACTTCTTGCCCTAACAGGATCCCGGTCATCTCAAAATTGGCGTTAGTGTTAGACATATATTCAAGCCTATCTCTTATCTGGAGATACAGCTACTGTCCGGTGTTTCAGGGGGCTACATCATATTTCATAGTGTGCATAGAGCACCAGGCCGGATTCGCGCCCCAGATGATGATATATTTTGCTTTTACAAAATCTTCCGGGTCGTTACACCACATATCCCCCATATCATAGTTCTGGGCGTCGATACCGGCTGGCCAGCAAGGTGTCCCGGCAAAACGGGTGGTGTAACCCAGCGAAGACATCATCCCTTCAACGGCATAACCCATCACCCCAAGGTTGCCTGAGTATTTTGACAGCGCCAGCCCCAGCATTGAGCCGTCTTTCTTTTTAATCTCCAGCATCTTGGTCGCAATGCGCTGCATTGCTTCGTCCCAGGAGATACGACGCCAGTTACCGCTGCCGCGAACATCCTGAACCATCGGATATTTAATGCGATCCGGGCTATACACCCGGCGAGGATAAGTCAGACCTTTTACACAGGGTGTTCCATGCGTAAACGTTGACTCAGGCGCGCCTTCCACAAAGGTAATGACGTCATCCTTCACCCAGGTTTTCAGGCTACAGGTGTCATAGCAGTTACGCGGACAGGCGTTGCGAGAAATTTTGTAAGTTTTAGGGTTAAACGGAATTGGCGGTTGCGCCAATGCGCAGCGTGAAGTCAGCAACCCCCCAGGCAGGGCAGCCACGGTTCCAAGGGCAACTAACCCTTTCAAAAATGAACGTCTGTTCAGAACTCCCGGTTCATTACTCATATTGATACTCTCGTGTTTAATTCATTAAGCCAAGAAGACAACCTTCCCGCTACGGTTTTCAGCGTGGCGGTTTGTGCATTTATATTTATTTTTTCGATATACTCGGGCACACACAGCGCTATATACTCACTTATATATCGAGTGAAGGCGACCTGGTATTTAGCTGATGTTCTGGCATTAGCCGATAATAAAACCGCCAATTCCAATACATATGAAATATGATCATCCGGTATATTATTTTTGTGGTTTATAGATAAACCTATATTTGCCATGAATTCCCGAATGCTCAAAGTTGATTTACCCATTACGAGGGCATCTTCTTCGAGATAAACCGAAGCGAACGGCGCAGCCTTTAACGTCTGTGGCCCAACAAATAGCGCATTGAAGTCGTACTCCGCGTCCAACCACTCCTGTTCTGTTAGCCTCGAGGCATGTGCTTCCGGAGCTGAATAAGCCGCTTTCAGCGTGTGACTATCGTGAGAAATAAAAAAATCACGCAACAATAACCCTGTCGATTCAAAGATCGTCAGGGTTTCATATATTTCACCCATGAATTAACCAACCATTTATTCATAAAACAAATGAAAACGTAACGCAGGTTGATATAATAAAGAAAACGCCTCATCTTTCTTTGATGAAACTAATGGTCAGACTCATTAAATAAATGTGTTACGCGGTTTATTGTTTCAAGAATTGACAATCTGAAAGCGTGGAAATAAATATCCTCCGGCATAGCCGGAGGTTTTTCGGATGCGCCTATAAGGCTCTGTTACCAGCCGCGCCCTAACAGGCGCATACGATCTGACATTTGCATCAGACTTCGTTACTTACGGCCCGTAAACGGGCTACCCGCATAAGGGATCGATAACTGCTCACCCATTTTATCTTCTGCAAGCTGCTGCTTTATGTATTCCTGTATCTTCACCGTGTTCTTACCCACCGTATCTACGTAGTATCCCCGGCACCAGAACTCTCTATTCCTGTACTTGAATTTCATATCCCCAAACTGTTCATACAGCATCAGACTGCTTTTCCCTTTCAGATACCCCATAAAGCCGGATACGCTCATTTTGGGTGGGATTTCCACAAGCATATG
>NZ_JAOWDG010000058.1:0-6295 GCF_030334745.1 Citrobacter sp. Cb080
TGATCTTGACCCTCCATCTCCGAACAGCTTTTGTATCTTAAGTTAACGATGTCCGCTGCCGCCGGTATTCCCTCGGGGAGTGATATCCCAGCGCGCTGTGCGGGTGGTTTTCATTGTAATGCGTGAACGCTACTGCAAGGTTTCGCAGTGCTGTTCTCACATCCGGTTTTGGCATGAACGCGATATAGTCTTCTTTCATCGTTTTCACGAACCGTTCGGCCATGCCATTACTCTGCGGGCTGCTCACCGCTGTTGTGCAGGGCTCCAGATTCAGCTCTCTCGCGAACCTCCGCGTTTCATACGCGGTATACGCTGAACCGTTATCCGTCAGCCACTGCACCGCTGTGTCGGGCAACCTGTCGCCGAAGCGCTTTTCCACCGACCTCAGCATCACATCCTGCACGGTCGAACTGTCATAGCCTCCCGTGCTTGCTGCCCAGTCTATGGCCTCACGGTCGCAGCAGTCCAGCGCGAACGTTACCCGCAGTTTTTCGCCGTTGTCGCAGCCGAACTCGAAGCCATCTGAACACCAGCGCATATCGCTTTCTGCCACCGCTATCTTGCCCTTATGTTCACGCTTCGGTCGCTCTGGTTTGTGATGCAACAACAACAGGTTATGCTCACGCATTATCCTGTAAAGCCGTTTGGCATTCACAGGTAGCTGTCCCTCTGTGCGACGTTGCTTGCGCAGGATGCCCCACACGCGTCGATAACCATAACTCGGCATATCGCTGATAATGTTGAGGATAGCCGACAGTATTTCTGCGTCTGCTTCTTCATTACGCCGGTTACAGCGCCTGTCCTGCCAGTCGGCAGAACGGTTAATCCGCAGTGACAGTTGCGCACGCGACACGCCCATGGTCCGGCAGACCATGGCTATTCCCCGTCCTTTGGCAACAAGGGCGCGTGCGCTATCCATTTTCGCGACTGACCGTACTCCACGGCTTCTTTCAGGATCTCAACTTCCATCGTCTTCTTGCCCAGAAGGCGCTGAAGCTCCCGGACCTGCTTCAGAGCAGCAGTAAGCTCAGAAGCAGGAACGACTTCCTCTCCAGCCGCAACGGCGGTGAGGCTGCCTTCCTGATATTGCTTCTTCCACTTAAACAGCAGGCTGGGCTGGATACCATGCAGGCGGGCGACATGGGAGACATTCATACCCGGCTCCATCGTCTGCTGGATAATGGCGATCTTCTCCTGAGGAGTTTTACGTTTACGGACTTCTTGCCCTAACAGGATCCCGGTCATCTCAAAATTGGCGTTAGTGTTAGACATATATTCAAGCCTATCTCTTATCTGGAGATACAGCTACTGTCCGGTGTTTCAGGGGGCTACATCACACCTTGATGCTGAACTAGCAAAAGACCTGTCCCGCTTTGCTTCATTACCTATCTATACATCAAATCGTCGACAGCTTTCGGCACTCAATCGTCAATTACTGGATACACTTCGGGAGCGTGATGAACTGACACAGAATAATTTCTTCAGCCAGCTCATGACGCCGACACAGCCTGGAAAACTAGCAGTGGATTATATCGATCAGCGACTAGTTCCGGCTATTCGATTGTTACGGGAACAGTCAACACCAAGAGATGACATCCCATTACTCTGGCGACAACTCGGTAAAGCAGTACTTCAACATGATTTAGCCTGGAAACCGGGAAAAAACGCTTTCGACATTGATCTTGAATTATATAAATGGGCTTGCTTTGAAAAGCCGAAATTAGCTAATACTGACGGCAAAATCTGGTACTCCCCACAGACATGGCAGTTTTTTGACAAAACAGCAGAAGGGCTGCGCCAATACAACCCTCAGAAACTGTATCAGTATATCCAACGTCATCCTGTCATTACTGACTGGTTCAACCGTAAGGGTTACAGAACGTCTATTATGCCCTTCGCGAACGATTTGGAAGAGCGTTACGCATTCCATCCACTAGTTATACAACGCCTACTGATGGGACGTCTGGGAGAAGAAGCTATCCGGGCACTTCTTTATTCAGAGAGCATCATTACCACCAGCCAAGTGAGCAATCACCGGCTTTTTGAGCAGTATGATTTCAGCATAAAAAATTCTGATTATCGTGTGGATGCTAAGTTTTGGAGACAAGATACTCTCGATAAGGCAGATGAAGAATATCAACAATGGTTGGCATCTGGCGCAAATCAAGAGCATACCCCTCTGGGTCTGAGTAAAAAACTGGCACAAATTCGCGCTATCGAGGGTAATAAAACCAAATTGGTTATCGCCAACTTTGTTGCTCCACATGCTGATAGTCAATTACTGGGTTTCTCTCACCAATTAACCCCTGTTCAAAATCCTTATGAGGCGGACATTCTGATTCTCGGCGGATGCGTGACCCCAGACACCATTTCAGTGGAAACACCCGGATTCGGGCAACTCAAAAAAATCATCAATCAAAACATTATGGAAAGAGCATAACATCATGGCGAAACGTAATGACGAAATAATCCGTTCTCTCCCTCTTTCACACATGATTTACCGGGACAACGAGATCGATCGGGAGAAAGCTGAAAAACTAGTTGTCTATCATTATCCGTTAAGTAAAAACTATCGCTGGAATGAATGGCAAAGCCGAATTGATGATGAGTTAGGCAGTCGTTATTATCCTTATTTGATGAAATCTCATAAGGATCAATTTGGACTATACGTTGCTTTGGACTCAGAGCAAGACAAGCCACCAATAATAAAAAATGGTGATGGGATTATTGTTGAGCCAACGCGTGTCCATTACGAGGCCATGCTGAATCCAGTATGGATCCGACTTATCATGCGTAAAGTCTCCGCCTTTGGTTCACATTGCAAAGGTAGCCATACACTGGGATGCCCATTACTACAGACTGACGTCTGGAAAAGTAAGAATAGTTGCGGTATCAATGCAATTAGTCTGGACTGTCGCACTCAACAAAGAAGCGATAAAAATATCACTGAGGTTATATTATTTCATAAAAATGTCCCACTACGTCCAGTCGATATAAAAGACGAATTATTTAATATTCATCAACCATTATGGATTTATGATAAAAATAATGTTCTTGCCCGTTGGAAAGCGGAAAAAACGACAAAACCTAAATCTCAAATTTACCGGGAAGTAGCCAAAAATAAAGATAAACGCAAGCTACGCCCTTTTCTCGACCTTTCGTCTTCAACCTCACTCAAAAATAGCTGGCCTTGGATTCTTCAACCCGTTCAAAATGAATTTATTGAGCAAGCAAGAAAATTTGGCTTCGGATTATCTCCAGTAGTACTTAAGTTACGCCCTTTACCGCTTAAAACAAAATTCAAAACAGCTGACAAGGCTAAATTCCCAAGTGTACAGCTTGATAAAGAGATAAAGGTTCTTGATCTACGTTTTTCGAAAAATGTATCCCCACAATACATTGTTAATAACATTCAATCCCTGCTGAATGAAAAATATCCTGATGCACGCATGTCATTACTACCTGATATAGAACCGGATCAGATTGTGAACATAAAAATTGATGGATCACAGTGTCTACTTGTTTTGCTGGATCAGACTCCGGGTATCATTGACGATCGCTATCCATTGACACAAATATTAAGAACAAAAGCTGCCTGCCAGCATATTAATGTTAATCCTTTTGATCTCACAGTCGACCCAATTACGGATAACTTACTAATAGAACAGTCTACCCCTGACGGTGACACGAGGCTTATTCCTGCCACAGATTCTCGTTACTATGATTATAGTATCAGTGATTTTGAGAAAAAAGCGGTTCAAGAATCTTTGGCACGTAATGTTGAAATTGTATATAAAGAATTAGCCCTGAAGCATTTGCTGCTATGCAATGAGACCAAAATTAGTGTGACGCTTCCGCAGCAGAAGGATCTACTCACTAGCAGTCTCGCTGTAATCACTAATGGCTGTTTGTTTACTGTTAAACAAGACCGCCCAATAATATTACCTTTCCACCCAGCTATGCCAGATGCTGTTTCAGCCTGTGATGATATACTCTGTTCATTTGATACCTCTGTAACAGCACTACTCGCTTTGCTTAACGAAAAGTGGCCTTACCATTATCGCCCCCAAGATATTACACAAGGGATTTGGAATGAAGCAGAGAAGTTGACCCGATTTATTAATCGGTTGACGGTGATAATTCACAAAACGGAAGAAGTGACTATCCTCCTTCAGGATCCACAATATGGAGCACCTCATATGCTTCCGGAGAAATTAAACGATTTAATGACTATTCTGGATTCTCAACGGCAACAACTCCCTCTTAATAAATGGTTATTACCTGAAATGGATGAACTAATGTTTCATATAGACCAACTTACTGAAGAAGGTGAATTATCCGATACAAATAAAAATACGTTACTTCGTGAACTCGAGTTGTTGTGTGACCTATGGAAATGTGCTTTAAGAAAATATTATTCCGACAATGAATTCAATGTCACTTATGATGTTTTAAAAAATTATGTTTTTTCCCAATGGCCTGAAAAGAAAAATGCGCTTATGGTGGAATTCGCTAAAAAATCAGTTAAAAGAGCCAGTACATCATTAATAGCATCATGGAATAAATTATTATCTCGTGTCTTCGATTTACCTTTAGGCGATCCTCGCAACTGGCTCAAGAACGTACCAGGTATTACACGACTCTGGCATGATCCAGAGCAAAATTACGTCATTGTTGGCAGTCTTTCCTCCCCTCAACCTATTATTCAACGTCAACCCAGTATTCGCCAATGGCATGCATTGCAGGGTGAACTTAATTCCGAACTTCTTGCCGGACTAGTTGATGTTGATTGGGTCAGAATGAATCAACTAGCGGGCAATCCCTGTGTGGCTACGCTTGTGCGTCGATGGAAGGAATGTCAGGTTCAGCTGGATGATGTGCGTGATGTATCACTGACAGAGTAAAGTTTCAATGCCTCAGGTAATAATATAGGACCTGAGGCATTGTGAACAACTAAGCTATTAGAAGAATGAAGTTTACATGCAATGTAATAACATCAGCTTTGTCGATATCCTATACACAGATTGAGGGACGTATGCGCATTCATCAGGTTCAAATAAAGAATTTCCGACTTTTAGCTGACGTGGAGCTTGTATTAGGGAAGGTGCGAACAAGTTCCTGATATGAGATCATCATATTCATCCGGAGCGCATCCCAGAGGGACATCATGAGCCATCAACTCACCTTCGCCGATAGTGAATTCAGCACTAAGCGCCGTCAGACCCGAAAAGAGATTTTCCTCTCCCGCATGGAGCAGATTCTGCCATGGCAGAATATGACCGCTGTCATCGAGCCGTTTTATCCCAAGGCGGGCAATGGCCGACGGCCCTATCCGCTGGAGACCATGCTGCGTATTCACTGCATGCAGCATTGGTACAACCTGAGCGACGGTGCCATGGAAGATGCCCTGTACGAAATCGCCTCCATGCGCCTGTTTGCCCGATTATCCCTGGATAGCGCCCTGCCGGATCGCACCACCATCATGAATTTCCGCCACCTGCTCGAGCAGCATCAACTGGCCCGTCAATTGTTCAAGACCATCAATCGCTGGCTGGCCGAAGCAGGCGTCATGATGACCCAAGGCACTTTGGTGGATGCCACCATCATTGAGGCACCCAGCTCTACCAAGAACAAAGAGCAGCAACGCGATCCGGAGATGCATCAGACCAAGAAAGGCAATCAGTGGCACTTTGGCATGAAGGCCCACATTGGTGTCGATGCCAAGAGTGGCCTGACCCACAGCCTGGTCACCACCGCGGCCAACGAGCATGACCTCAATCAGCTGGGTAATCTGCTTCATGGAGAGGAGCAATTTGTCTCAGCCGATGCCGGCTACCAAGGAGCGCCACAGCGCGAGGAGCTGGCCGAGGTGGATGTGGACTGGCTGATCGCCGAGCGTCCCGGCAGGGTAAAAACCTTGAAGCAGCATCCGCGCAAGAACAAAACGGCCATCAACATCGAATACATGAAAGCCAGCATCCGTGCCAGGGTGGAGCACCCGTTTCGCATCATCAAGCGGCAGTTCGGCTTCGTGAAAGCCAGATACAAGGGGCTGCTGAAAAACGATAACCAACTGGCGATGTTATTCACCCTGGCCAACCTGTTTCGGGTGGACCAAATGATACGTCAGTGGGAGAGATCTCAGTAAAAACCGGAAATAACGCCAGAAATGGTGGAAAAAATAGCCTAAATAGGCTGATTCGATGTGTTTGCGGGAAAAAAATCGGCCCAGATCCGCGAAATTTTAATCAGCGAGTCAGCTTGGGAAGAAATGACCTGCTTATTCGCACCTTCC